>CALGFL010000268.1 GCA_937881145.1 uncultured Bordetella sp. | reverse complement strand
GCCCGCCCAGCGCTCGTTGTCGATATGCGGGCGCAGGGCAACGTAGGTCTCTACGGTGGAGCGGGCGTCGACATTGCGTTCTTCGAGGTAGCCGCGGAACTGGCCGCGTACCGTTTCGCCCGGAGAGATCGGCCGCATGGCTTCGAAGACCCGCGATTTCGCATCGCCCAGCGCTTCGGGGCTGCCGTCGGCCGGGACGTCGGCCGCGAGCAGCGAGACAACCTGGAGCAGGTGGTTCTGCACGACATCGCGTATCGTGCCCACCTTTTCATAAAAGCTGCCGCGGCCCAGGACTCCGAACGATTCGGCCATGGTGACCTGGACGCCGGCGATATGCTCCCGGTTCCAGAGCGGCTCGAGCAGCGTGTTGGCAAAGCGGAAATAGAGCAGGTTCTGGATCGGCTCCTTGCCCAGGTAATGATCGATGCGAAAGAGGGCGGACGCGGGGAAAGACTGCGTCAGCAACCGGTTCAGCGCCTGTGCCGAGGCAAGATCGCGCCCGAACGGCTTTTCGACGATCACGCGCGCGCCTTGCGCGTAACCCGATTCGACCAGGCCTTGGATCACCCGGCCGAACATCTCCGGAGGAATGGCGAGATAGAACAGAGGGTGCCGGGCCGGACCCAATGCGGTCCGCAGCCGCGGGTAGGTCGCACCGTCCAGCAGATCGCCGCCGATATACAGGAGCCGGGATGCAAGGGTCTTGAATACGTTGTCATTCGGGACGCCATGCTTTTCGATGCTGTCGTGGGCACGGGAGACGAACTGCTGGCGGCTCAAATCCGTTCTGCCCACGCCGATGACCGGGATGTCCAGTCGGCCGTGCCTTGCCATCGCCTGCAGCGCGGGAAATATCTGCTTGCTGGCCAGGTCGCCGGTGGCACCGAAGAAAACGAAAGCATCCGATTTGAAGGGGAGCATGATCAGGGGCCGGGCCGGGGTGTCGTCTTTTCCAGATGACCGCCGAATGCATGCCGCATGGCGGACAGGATCTTGTTGGCGAAATTGGCGTCACCGCGCGAACCGAAGCGCTCGTAGAGCGCCGCGCTCAGCACGGGCGTCGGGACGGCCTCGTCGATGGCGGCGATGATCGTCCAGCGTCCTTCGCCCGAATCCGAAACCCGGCCGGTGTACTGCGTCAGCTGGGGATCGTCCCGCAGCGCGGCGGCGGTCAGATCCAATAGCCAGGAGCCGATGACGCTGCCGTGACGCCAGACTTCGGCGATTTCCGGCAGATCGAGTTCGTACTGGTAATGCTCGCGCGTGCGCAGCGGCGTGGTTTCCGCGTCCGGGGCGGCGGTCTGCATGCCGACATTGGCGTTGCGCAAGATATTAAGGCCCTCGGCATAGGCGGCCATGATCCCGTACTCGATGCCGTTGTGGACCATCTTGACGAAATGCCCGGCTCCGTGCGGACCGCAATGCAAGTAGCCGCGCTGGGCGCCCTGGCCGGTGGCGGTCCGGTCCCGCGCCGCGGACGCGTCGTCGGCGCCGGGGGCAAGCGCGGTAAAAATCGGAGCGAGGTACAGCACGATGTTCGAAGCCCCGCCGATCATCAGGCAATAGCCTTTTTCGAGCCCGAAGACGCCGCCGCTCGTGCCGACGTCCACATAGTGAATTGCGCGGGCGTGCAGTTGCGCGCCGCGCCGGATGTCGTCGTGGTAATAGGAATTTCCGCCGTCGATGACGATGTCGTCCGCCTCGAGCAGGGCAAGCAGCGCCGTCAGCTCCTGGTCGACCGCGGCGGCGGGCAGCATGAGCCAGACGGTGCGGGGTTTTTTCAGGCGGGAGACGAAATCTTCGAGGGAGCTGCTTTCGATCGCGCCCTGCTTTCGAAGCGCGCTCATCGCCTCGGCGTTGACGTCATGGATGACGCACTCGTGGCCGCTTTTCAACAGGCGCCGGACCATGTCGCCGCCCATGCGTCCCATTCCTATCATGCCGATCTGCATGGCGCCTCCTTGGGCGTTGACGGGGATACCCTCGCGGCAAGATGCGCCTGTCGGAGCCTGGACTCAGTTCGCTACCGTACCGCGGCCTGGCCTGTACGCTGGCAGACAGATGGCACGGCATATCCCGCTCAGACTGCTGACAGTTCCGATGGCTGCGACGATCCTGTGCAAGGGAAAAAATGCCCGACTCCGACGACGTGATCCTTCTCTTCGATTGCGACAACACGCTTTTCGACAACGACGCGGTGCTGGAAGACTTGCGCTCGCGCATGGAGCATGATTTCGGAAAGACCGATAGCGACAGGTACTGGGCGATTTCCGAAACGCTGCGCATCGAGCTGGGCTATGTGGACTACCTGGGAGCATTTCAGTGCTTTCGGCGAAAAGACCGGAGCGATACGAACGTAATGCGGATGTCTTCGTTCCTGATCGACTATCCCTTTGCCGGCCGTGTTTATCCCGGCGCGCTGGATGCCTTGCGGCGCCTGCGCGCGATGGGCAGGACCGTCATTGTTTCCGACGGCGATGCCGTCTTCCAGCCGCACAAGATAAAACGCTCCGGGCTATGGGACGAGGTGCGCGGACGCGTGCTGATCTATATCCATAAAGAAACGATGCTCGACGAGATCGCAAGGTGCTATCCCGCCCTTCGCTATGTGATGGTCGACGACAAATTGCGCATTCTGTCGGCGATGAAGCAGAGTTGGGGGGAGCGCTTGACGACGGTTTTCGTGCGCCAAGGACATTATGCGCGGGACCCGGACGTTATCGCATACCCGCCGGCCGATATCGTCATCGAGCATATCGGCGATCTGAGCGAAGCCGTTCTGGCTGCCCGATCGGGCAGCGACAGGCAGTCAAAATTCGACAAGGAGTCTTCATGAAATCGATATTGCAGCGATCACAGCCAGTCGGGATGCCGGTGGAGTCACTTACCGAACGTCCGGCCTGGCAAGCGCTGCTGGCGCATCACCGCCAGATCCGCAATCTGCATCTGCGGGATTTCTTTGCAAACGACGCATCGCGCGGCGAACGCATGGTGCTCGACGCGGCCGGTCTCTATTTCGACTATTCCAAGCATCGGGTAACCGGCGAGACGATCGCGCTCTTGCTGCGGCTGGCCCGCGAATGCGATCTGGCGCAGCGCATCGATGCAATGTTCACCGGCGCCGCGATCAATGTGACCGAGCAGCGGCCCGCGCTCCACGTGGCCTTGCGCGCGTCGTTCAGCGAGCGCATTTTTGTCGACGGCACCGATGTCGTGCCCGGCGTGCAGGCGGTGCTCGAGCGCATGACGGCTTTTTGCGAGGATGTCCGTGCCGGGCTCTGGCGCGGCCACACGGGCCGGCCGATCCGCAACATCGTCAATATCGGTGTCGGAGGTTCCGGCCTGGGTCCGGAGATGGCTTGCGAGGCACTGCGCCACTATAGCCAGCGCAATATGCAATTTCGCTTCGTCTCCAACGTGGATGGAAGCGATTTCGCGGAAAGCACGCGCGATCTCGATCCGGCGGAGACGCTGTTCATCATCTGCTCGAAATCCTTCACGACGGCCGAAACCTTGAGCAACGCGCGTCTTGCCCGCGAGTGGAGCCTGCGCGCGCTGGGCGACGAGGGCGCGCTGCGCCATCACTTCGTCGCCGTGTCGACCAATGCGCAGGGCGTGGCGGATTTCGGCATCGACACGGAGTACATGTTCCGCCTCTGGGACTGGGTCGGAGGCCGGTATTCGATGGATTCCGCAGGAGGCCTGTCGATCATGATGGCCATCGGGCCGGAGAATTTTCGTGCGCTGCTGGCGGGTTTTCACGCGATGGACCAGCATTTCCGCACTACGCCGTTCGAACGCAATCTTCCGGTCCTGATGGGGTTGCTTTCGGTCTGGTACAGCAATTTCTTCGGCGCGGAGACGGTCGCGGTATTGCCCTACGAGCATTATCTGAAGCGATTTCCCGCGTATCTCCAGCAGTTGGCGATGGAGAGCAACGGCAAGCATGTCTCATGCGATGGAACGCGGTTCGCCTATCCGACCGGCCAGATATATTGGGGCGAACCAGGCACCAACGGCCAGCATTCGTTTTATCAACTCATCCACCAGGGCACCCATCTCATTCCATGCGATTTCATCGGATTCGGCCGGAGCCTGAATCCGCTCGACCAGACACATGACTTGCTGGCGGCGAATCTATTCGCGCAAACCGAGGCGCTCGCCTTCGGCAAGACAGCGGCTCAGATAGAGGCAGACGGAACGCCGCCCTGGCTGGCGCCGTTTCTCGTCTGCGAGGGCAATCGTCCTTCCAGCACGATTCTCGCCGAATGCCTGACTCCCGAAACGCTGGGCAAACTCGTCGCGCTATACGAGCACAGCATTTTCACGCAAGGCATCATCTGGAATATCGACTCGTTCGATCAATGGGGTGTCGAACTGGGCAAGCGGCTCGCGGGGAAGATTCTTCCCGAGCTCCAGGAGGAGGCACCGGACTGGCTGGACCATGATAGTTCGACCAATGCGTTGATTCGGCAGTATCGCTATCTGCGGACTTCATTGTCATGAGTCCGGATGCGGCTGGAGGTATTGGAATGCATGTCAGTTCTCTGGCCGGAAAGCCGGCGCCCCGCTCGATGCTGGTCAATGTCCCCCGGCTGATCACGGCGTATTACAGCGATCGGCCCGATCCGCACATACCGGAGCAAAGGGTCGTTTTCGGCACGTCCGGACATCGCGGCTCTTCGCTCAGATGCAGTTTCAACGAGTGGCATGTATTGGCGATCACGCAGGCCATCTGCCTGTACCGCGCGCGGCAGGGCATAGACGGTCCGCTGTTCATCGGTATCGACACGCACGCGCTTTCCGAGCCGGCCTATGCGAGCGCGCTCGAAGTCCTGGCGGCCAACGGCGTGCAGGTCATGATCGCGCAAAATGGCGAATACACCCCCACGCCCGCGGTATCGCATGCCATCGTCGCGTACAACCGGAATCGCGGCGCGGGCCTGGCCGACGGCATCGTCGTGACGCCTTCGCACAATCCGCCGGAAAGCGGCGGCTTCAAATACAACCCATCGAACGGCGGACCGGCCGGCGAGGCCGTGACTGGCTGGATCGAAGCGGCGGCGAACCGCCTGCTCGAAAGCCGGCTCGAAGGCGTGCGCCGCGTACCGCTGTCCAAGGCGATGGGCGCTTCGACGACGCATCGGCATGATTTTCTTAACGTCTATGTGGGCGATCTGGCCAGCGTCGTCGACATGGACATTTTGCGTGGTTCGCCGATCCGCCTGGGCGTCGATCCGCTGGGCGGCGCGGGCGTGCATTACTGGAAGCCGATCGCCGCGCGCTACGGTCTCGATCTCACCGTGATCGACGATACCGTCGACCCGACCTTCGGCTTCATGAGCGTCGATTGGGACGGGCGCATCCGCATGGACCCGTCGTCGCCGTATGCGATGCAGGCGCTGATCGGCCGGCGCGACGGCTTCGATGTGGCTTTCGCTTGCGATACCGATCACGACCGGCATGGTATCGTCACCCGAAGCTCCGGC
>CALGFL010000267.1 GCA_937881145.1 uncultured Bordetella sp. | reverse complement strand
GGCATGGTCTACCTGAAGAGCTTTTTCCGCATCAGCTTCTTCATCCCCTACGCGGTTCCGACCGTCATCGCGACCCTGCTCTGGGGCTATCTCTACAGCCCCTCCTACGGGCCGGCGGCACAGATCGCGGCGGCGCTGAACATCCAGCGCATCGATTTCTTTCAGCCCAACACGATCCTGCCCTCGATCGCCAACATCGCGGTGTGGGAGTACATGGGCTACAACATGATCATCTATTTCGCGGCCCTGCAGGCGATCCCGCAGGACCTCGAGGAAGCTTCGGTGGTCGATGGCGCAGGGGCCTTAGCGCACGCGATCTACGTCAAGCTGCCGCTGATCGTGCCGACCATCATGGTCACGATAATCTTTTCGATCATCGGCACGCTGCAGCTCTTCGCCGAGCCGTACCTGCTCTACAACCTCGCGCGCTCGATCATCTCGAGCTACTTCACGCCGAACTTCTATGCCTACACGCTGGCGTTCGTGGCGCAGCAGTACAACTACTCGGCGGCGATCTCCTTCCTCCTCGGCGCGGTGACGGCGGTCATCTCCTATGTCTTCATGCTGCTCACCTCGCGGCGAAGCGCACGATGACGATCGTCGGCAAGACAGCAGAGGCCGCCGGGTTCCGGCGCACGCGATGGCTGCTCACCGCGGTGCTCGCGCTCTATTTCGTCTATACGTTCGTGCCAATCTTTTACGTCTTCGTGTCGTCGACCAAGACCAACCCCGACCTGTTCGCCACGTTCGGGCTGTGGTTCAGCAACGACTTCCATTTGTGGCAGAATCTGCATGACTTGTTCACGCAGGATCACGGCATCTTCGGCCGCTGGCTGTGGAACACGTTCTATTACGCGACTATCGCCGGCATCGGCGCCGCGCTGGTCTCCACCCTCGCGGGCTACGCCTTCGCGAAGTACGAGTTTGCCGGTAAGCGAGCCATCTATGCGCTGGTACTGGGCGCGGTGATGATCCCGCAGACGGCGCTGGTGATCCCGCTGTTCCTGCTCTTCAGCTGGGTGCACGTGCTCAATACGCCGTGGGCGGTGATCCTGCCCTCGCTGGTGTTCCCCCAAGGCGTGTTCCTGATGCGCGCCTATATCGACGAGGCGGTGTCGGGCGAGATCATCGATGCCGGCCGGGTCGATGGCGCCGGTGAGTTCCGCATCTTCTGGGCCCTCGCCTTCCGGCTGATCGCGCCGGCCTTCGCCACCGTATTCGTGCTGGCGTTCGTTGCGAGCTGGAACAATTACTTCCTGCCGCTCGTGGTGCTCAACTCGAACGACCTCTTTCCGGTCACGGTAGGCCTTTCCAACTGGTACGCGTCGGTCGCGAGCGGCAATGGCGCGCAGCTACTCTATACCATCATCATGGCGGGCGCGCTGGTGTCGATCTTGCCGGTGATCATCGCCTTCCTCTTCATCCAGCGCTTCTGGCAGGGCGGGCTGTCCGCCGGCGCGGTGAAGAGCTGACCGCAGGAGACTGAGATGACCGTTCGCTTCATCGAGCCGCGCCGCGACGATCCGCGCCTTGGCGGCAACCGCAGCTACAAGATGGTGATCGGCGGCAAGGACGTCGCCGCCGCGTCGGGCCAGACCTTCAGGCGCGAGAGCCCGGTGCATCCGGGCCTCATCGTCGGCGAGTGGCCCGAGGCATCGCGCGAGGACGTCGAGGCTGCGATCCGCGCCGCGCGCAAGGCCTTCGACGAGGGTCCGTGGCCGCGCATGACCGGCAAGGAACGCGCGAGCTACCGCTACAGGAGCGCCGAGCGCAGCAAGCAGAACGCCGAAGAGCTGGCGCTGATGGAAAGCCTCGAGGTGGGCAAGACGCTCGCCGGCGCGCGCGGCGAGATGGAGCATGCGGCCGACCTGGAATCCCACTCTTCGTCCACGGGAACTCGGTCCGCCGTGGCCTCGCCACCACCAAGACCGGCGTCGTCCGCCTCCTCAAGGTCGTCGTCGAGGTCGTCGTCGAGGTCGTCGTCCATGCCAACCCAGTCGGCTTCGTTCACCCACGTTCCGTCGGCGGGCCCGGCCGCTTGGCCGAGGACGTTGCTGTCGTCATCCGTCGTCATCGTGTTTCTCCGCTGATCGAGTCGAGGGTGGACCCGGCGTTCGCCTGGTTCGCGCCAATTCCAGTGCGTTC
>CALGFL010000266.1 GCA_937881145.1 uncultured Bordetella sp. | reverse complement strand
CTGAGCGCGGTCCTGCGGGCTGACGGCGGTCTCGACCAGTTCGCGAAACCCCCGCTCCTGCGCGGAAGTCTCGCCCGCGCGAAACACCAGCCACATCGCCGACTTGGCCTCTTTCTCGCGCAGCGGCCGGTACGCCACGCCGTTGACGTCGATGCTGCGCAAGGCCTGCGGCACCAGCGCGACGCCGAGCCCCGCGGCCACCAGGCCCACGATGGTCGACACCGCGCGCGCTTCCTGTGTGACGCGCGGCACGAAGCCCGCGCGGCGGCACAGCGACATGATCTGGTCATAGACGCCCGTGCCGCTTTCCTGCGGGTACATCACGAAACCATCGTCGGCCAGGTCGCGGGCGGACAGCGGGCCCGTGCCGCCGGCAAGGCGATGCTGCGGCGGCAGGGCCACGATGAGCGCGTCTTCCAGCAGGCGCAGGGTGCGCAGCGTGGGCGGCAGGTCGGGCGCCGTGGCGCCGCGCACCAGCGCCAGATCCAGGCGGCGGTCGAGCATCGCGGCGAGCTGGTCGTGCGTGGTCAGCTCTTCGATGCGCAAGTGCACGCCGGGCCAGCGCTGGCGATAGGTGTGGATCAGCCGGGTGATGAGCGGGGTGAGGGCGGCGGAGTTGACCAGGCCGATGCGCAGTTCGCCCAGCTCGCCGCGCTGCACGCGGGCGGCGATGGCGCCCACGCGCTCGGCCTGGGCGAGCAGGGCCCGGGCTTCGGGCAGCAGGGCCTGGCCGGCCGGCGTCAGCTCGACCCGCCGGTTGTTGCGCTCGAACAACCTGGCGCCGAGTTCTTCTTCCAGCACGCGGATCTGGTGGCTCAGCGGCGGCTGGGCCATGTTCAGGCGCAGCGCGGCGCGGCCGAAGTGCAGCGTCTCGGCCAGGACGGTGAAGTAGCGGATTCGGCGCAGATCCATGATATGGATTATGTATCAATCATGAATAAAACGATATTGGACGCAAGATACGAATCTTGGCGATGATGAAAGCTCAAAGCCCAAGGCTCGACGAACGAAAAGGTTGGATTTCTCATGGCTGCGCAATATGCCCAGGCGCCCCTGGCGCCCGCTTCCGTTGCCGACGGGGTGGCCGGCATCACGGCCGGCGGCCGTTCGCCAGGCGCGGATATGAGCCGCAAGATCGAGCACGGCACGACGCAATTCGTGCTTGCCAATATCGCCTTGTTCGCGGCGGGCCTGGCGACGTTCGCATTGCTGTATTGCGTGCAGCCGCTGCTGCCGCTCTTTTCCCAGGATTTCCACGTGAGCGCGACGCAGGCCAGCCTGTCCCTCTCGCTGACGACGGGGCTGCTGGCGGTGTCGCTGCTGGTGGCCGGGCCGATTTCGGAGGCCTGGGGCCGCAAGCCGATGATGGCGGCGTCGCTGCTGCTGTCGGCCGTGCTGGCGCTGGCGAGCGCGCAATTGCACAGTTGGGGGGCTTTCCTGGCCGCGCGCGCGTTGATGGGCGTGGCCATGAGCGGGCTGCCGGCCGTGGCGATGGCCTATGTGGGCGAGGAAATGCACCCGCGCACCCTGGGCCTGGCGATGGGCCTGTATGTGGGCGGCTCGGGGCTGGGCGGCATGTCCGGCCGGCTGCTGGTGGGGGTGATGACCGATTTCTGGGGCTGGCGCACGGCGCTGACGGTGATGGGCCTGGTGGGCATCGCGTGCGGCGCGATCTTCTGGCGCTGCCTGCCGGATTCGCGCAATTTCGTGCGCAGCCCTTTGAGTTTTAAAACGCTGTCCAGAACTTATGCCACGCATCTGCGCGACGGCGTGCTGCCCTGGCTGTTTGCCGAAGGGCTCATCGTGACGGGCGGGTTCGTGACCATCTACAACTATGTCGGCTATCGGCTGGTGGTGCCGCCGTTTTCCCTCAGCCAGACGGAAATCGGCCTGATTTTCGTCGTGTATCTGTTCGGGATCGCCAACTCGGCTTTCATGGGGGCGCTCTCCACGCGTTTCGGGCGGCATCGGCTGCTGCCGTTCACTTTCGGTTTGATGCTGTTGGGGATACTGCTGACCTGCGGCGGATCGCTGTGGATGATCGTGGCCGGCATCGCGGTGCTGACGGTGGGCTTCTTCGGCGCGCACTCGATGGTCAGCGCCTGGGTGGGCGCGCGGGCCAAAGCGGGCAAGGCGCAGGCCTCGTCCTTGTATCTGTTCGCCTACTACATGGGGTCCAGCGTGGTGGGTTCGCTGGGCGGCCTGTTCTGGACCTGGGACGGTTGGCCCGGGGTCGCGGCGATGACGGGGCTTCTGGTCGCGGCCGGCATCGCGATCGCAGGGATGCTCGGCAGGCTGCCCGCGCCGCAGCCCGAAAAAACCTGAAGAAAAAGGCTCCCGCGAGGGAGCCTTTTGGGTCTGGCGTAAACGGTGGCAGCGCTCAGCGCTCAGCGCACCCGCATGCCCGGCTCGGCGCCCGGGAAGGGCTCGAGCACGTAGATGCCGGGGTTGGCGGCTTCGTCCGCATGGCTGGCGGCCAGCACCATGCCCTCGGAGACGCCGAACTTCATCTTGCGCGGGGCCAGGTTGGCCACCATCACGGTGAGCTTGCCGATCAGGTCGGAGGGCTCATAGGCCGACTTGATGCCCGAGAACACATTGCGGTGGCGGCCTTCGCCCACGTCCAGCGTCAGGCGCAGCAGCTTGGTCGAGCCCTCGACGTGTTCGCAATTGACGATCCTGGCGATGCGCAGGTCCACCTTGGCGAAGTCGTCGATGGAGATGGTTTCGGCCAACGGCTCGCCACCGGGCACCGTCGCGGGGGTCTCGGGCGCGGCGGTGTCGACAGGCGGTTCGAACAAGTCGTCGAGCATCTTGGGCTCCACGCGCTGCATCAAGTGCTTGAAAGGAGCGACGCTTTGCGGCAGCTTGCCGGCATCGGTCCAGACGAAATCGGCCGCGCTGCCGAAGAGCTCATGCGCCACGCGGCGCGACAGCTCGGGCAGCACCGGGGCCAGCATCACCGACAGGGCCTTGAAACCGGCCAGGGCGCGCGAGCAGATGTCCTGCAGCTGCGCGCGGCGGGCCGCGTCGGCGTTGGCCCAGTCCTTGGCCAGCACCCAGGGCTGGGCCGCGTCGAAGGCCTGGTTGATGCGGTCGGCGATGGTCATGATCTCGCGGATGGCGCGGTTGTACTCGCGCGCCTCGAAGGCGG
>CALGFL010000265.1 GCA_937881145.1 uncultured Bordetella sp. | reverse complement strand
ACCGACGTCGAGGTCAAGTCCAAGCTCATCCTGCGCGACATGGGCGGGGAGATGAACCCCGACGAAAAACTGCAGGGCGACGACCAGGGCGTCTACTACACCGTCAGCTCCAGTTCCGGCCAATTGGAGAACCAGCGCTGGAACACCGGCCTGCCGGGCAGCAAAGAGGCCGGCCACCTCAAGGACCGCCTGCCCGATCCGCAGGTGCGGCAGTATCTCTGCGGCCTGGGCGCGTTCGCCAAGGCCTGACGGCATCCCGATTACGAGCATCCACAAGGAGTCATCATGTCCCTTACCGCATTCCAGGCGCTGGTCGCCGAACTGGGTCAATCGCTGGGCATGGCCGGCATGGCGGCCGGCGAGGACGGCTACATCGGACTGACCATCGACAAGCTGGACGTCCACCTCCAGTACGAAGCCGAAGAAGACACCGTGGTGTTGTTCTGCCGCCTGCAGGAAGTCGACCCTGACCGGCGCGACGTGGTCTACGGCATGCTGCTGGCCGCCAACGTGCTGTGGCAAGGCGCCAACGGCGCCACGTTCGGCGCCGACCCCGACACCGGCCGGGTCTTCCTGGCCGACCGGCGCGCGCGCGCCGCGTTGGATGTCGATTCGTTGAGCACGTGGATCGAGCGCTTCGTCGATACCGCCGGCTACTGGCATGCCCGCATCGAAACGGCCAATGCCGGCGGTCCGCTGCAGGACGGCGACGCGGCGCCCGCCGGCACGCTCGCGCCCAACGGCCTGCCCCCCGGCATGGGCCTGGCCTGAGCTTGTACACTCGCACGATCCGTCGACACAGAAGGAAGTCCCCTATGCAAAGGACCGCGCGGTCGCTTGCCTTCATCCTGGCTCCCGCCGCACTGCTGCTAGCCCTGGCAGGCTGCGGCAACGTGCCCCTGAACAACAGTGCCGGCGGCCCGCAAGCCGTCGCCGCGCCGGCCGTCGTCACGGATCCGGTCGACATCTACGTGGCCCAATCCCAGGCGGCTTCGGGCCTGAACGCCGTGACCGTGCCGGGGGGCGTGATCTACGTGCAGCGCATTCCGGTGCTGACGCGCGCGGACCTGACCGACGCCGCCGCCATGGTCGATCAGCAAGGGCAGCATTTCGTGGGCCTGCGCTTTACCGACGCGGGCGCGCGCAAGCTGGCCGCGGCCAGCTCCGGCAATATGGGGCGCATGCTGGCCCTGGTGGTGGGCCGCCAGCTGGTGGCTTCGCCGCGCATCACCGAGCCGCTGAACCGCGGGGTGCTGGCCTTCGGCGTGCCGACGCAGCAGGCGGCGCTGGACATCGCCGCCCGCATCCGGGGCGAGCAGTCTTCGGCCCAGCCGGTCGCGCTGCCCGCGGTGCAGTAAACGGGCTCCGGCGGCCGCCAAGCGTGGTTGTCAGTTCTAAATAACTAAAAATAATAAAAACAATAGAATTCTGTTGTTCTTTGCTAAATGAGGCCGAGTCATAATTCGAGACCTCATGATTCACATACAGAATTTACACAAGGCCTATGCTACGCCGCACGGTCGTTTCGAAGCCCTGAAGGGCATCGACCTGCACATCGAGCAAGGCGAAGTCTTCGGCATCATCGGTCCCAGCGGCGCGGGCAAGAGCACCCTGGTGCAATGCATCAACCTGCTCGAACGCCCCGATCAAGGCAGCATCACGCTGGGCGGCCAACAACTCACGGGCTTGTCCGAACCGCAGTTGCGGGCGCAGCGGCGCCGCATCGGCATGGTTTTCCAGGGCTTCAATCTACTGGCTCGCCGCACGGTGTATGCCAACGTGGCGCTGCCCCTGGAGATCGCCGGCGTGCCGGCCGCCGAGATCCCCGCGCGCGTCGAGCGCCTGCTGGAACTGGTCGGCCTGTCGCATCTGCGTGACCGTTATCCCGGCCAGATCAGCGGCGGGCAGAAGCAGCGCGTGGGCATTGCGCGCGCGCTGGCCAACAAGCCCGACGTGCTTCTCAGCGACGAGGCCACGTCGGCGCTCGACCCCGAGACCACGCACCATATCCTGGCCCTGCTGCGCGACATCAACCGCAAGACCGGCATCACGGTGGTGATGATCACGCACCAGATGGAAGTGGTGCGCGAGATCTGCGATCGCGTGGCCGTGCTCTCGCACGGCGAGGTGGTCGAGGTCGGCCCCACGCATGAAATCTTCGCCATGCCGCGTCACGACGTGACGCGCGCCATGGTGTCGGCCGCCACGGCTTGCGATCTCACCGACGCCACGCTGGCCGCGGTGCGCGAACGCATCGCGGCCCTGGCGCCGGGCCTCGCGGCGCGTCTGCTCAAGCTCAAACTGACGGGCGGCTCGGCCGGTGCGCTGTTGTCGGATCTGGCGCGCGACCATGCGCTCGATCTGAGCCTGGTGCAGGCCCGCATCGAAGACATCCAGGGTGTCGCGGTCGGCACGGTGTTCGTGCTGGCCCAGGGCGCAAGACTAACTTTGCAAAACGCGCTGGCCATGCTGGCCAGGCGCGGCATCGCCGTAGAAGAACTCGCACATGAACTCGCAACTGATCGCTCTGCTCGGCACCTCGCTGCTTGAGACCCTGCTGATGGTGGGCGTGTCGGGCGGCATTGCCGTCGTGGCGGGCATACCCCTGGGCGTGATCCTGGTGGTGACCGAGCGCGGCGCGCTGCTGCAGAACCCGGGCCTGAACCGCGTGCTGGCGCTGGTGATCAACGCCACGCGCTCGGTGCCTTTCATCATTTTGATGGTGGCCATCATTCCGTTCACGCGCCTGATCGCGCAAACGTCCATCGGCACCACGGCGGCCATGGTGCCGCTGTCGGTGGCCGCCATTCCCTTCATGGCCCGCATCGCCGAGAACGCCCTGCGCGAAATCGACCCGGGCCTGATCACCGCGGCGCGCGCCATGGGCGCCTCGCCCCTGCAGATCATCGTCAAGGTGCTGCTGCCCGAATCGCTGCCCGGTCTGGTGGCCGGCGTGATCGTCACGCTGGTGAGCCTGGTCGGCTACTCGGCCATGGCGGGCGCCATCGGCGGCGGCGGCCTGGGCGACATGGGCATCCGCTATGGCTACCAGCGCTTCCTGCCCGAAGTCATGCTGGCCGTGGTGGTGGTGCTGATCCTGCTGGTGCAGGCCATGCAGAGCCTGGGCGACTGGCTGGTGCGCCGCATCTCGCATCGCTGATCGCGAAGTTTTTTAGTCGTGCTTTTTTTGGATTTGCAGAAATGAACATCAAGAAGACTCTCCAGACCCTCGCCGCATTGGCGCTGGGCGCCGCTTTCGCCGCGCCGCCGGCGCTGGCCGCCGACAAGTCCTTCAAGATCGGCGTGACCGCCGGTCCGCACGCCGAGATCATGGAAGTGGTCAAGCAGGAGGCTGCCAAGCAGGGCCTGAATATCCAGATCGTGGAATTCAG
>CALGFL010000264.1 GCA_937881145.1 uncultured Bordetella sp. | reverse complement strand
CGGCGTCTGCTCGAATGGACCACCGCGGCCGAAGCCAGCGCGTACGACCGGCTCTCGCCTTACTCGTTCTTCCTGTGGATGCGCGGCGGCGTCCTGCTTGGGCTGTTCGGCACGGCAGCCAGCGCATGGATGGCGTGGCATCTGGGAAACGACGGGGCATGGGTCGGCGCTGCGTTCCTGATCGCCTGGCTGGCTTCGCCTGCCGTCGCTCATGGGGTGAGCGTCGAGCCGCGATCTGCATGCGACCTGCAGATCGACGCCGACGATGCGCTGCACCTGCGCCTGCATGCCCGCCGCACTTGGCGCTATTTCGAGGTTTTTGTCACGGCCGCCGACCATATGTTGCCGCCGGACAATTTCCAGGAGGATCCGCGCGAGGTCATCGCGCACCGCACGTCGCCGACCAATATCGGGCTTTATCTTCTCTCGATAGTCAGCGCGCGGGAGTTCGGCTGGCTGGGCACGCTCGACGCCATGGCGCGGCTGGAGGCCACGCTCGCCACGCTGCAAGGCTTGCCGCGGTATCGGGGCCATTTCTACAACTGGTACGACACGCAGGATCTGCAAGTCTTGGAGCCGAAGTACGTATCGTCCGTCGACAGCGGAAATCTTGCCGGTCATCTGATCGCGCTGGGCAACGCCTGCCGCGCGTGGGCCACCCAGCCTGCGGGGGCGTGTCCGGGTGCGCTCTCGGGAATGCGCGATAGCCTGGCGGTGCTGCTTGCAAGCATGCGCGAAAGTACGGCGCAGCATGCCCGGACGATTTTCCACGGCGATTTCGAGCAGGCATCCGATGCGCTGCAGGCCGCGCTTGCCGGCGACGGATCGACATGGCCCCAGATCCGGCAGCTCGTTGCGACGGTAGTCGACATTGCACACGCGCTGATCGATGAAACCCGCCATACGTCGGGCGGTGCGAGCGACGAGGCGCGGTTCTGGGCCGGCGCGCTCGAGCTGGCCGCGCGCAGCCACTGCCGCGATGATGCCTGCGCTCCAGGGCAGGAATCGCCGGCGGCTCGGCTCAACGCGTTGGCTGATGTCGCGCTGCAAATGGCCGATGCGATGCAATTCGGTTTTCTGCTGGATCCGGTTCGCGGCCTGCTGTCGATAGGCTACGCCGTCGACGAAGGCCGGCTCGACCCGAGCAGTTACGACCTGCTGGCCTCCGAGGCGCGGCTGGCCAGTTTCGTCGCCATCGCCAAGGGCGACGTTCCCGCGCGCCACTGGTTCCGGCTGGGTCGCGTCGCCACGCCGGTGCCAGGCGGCGCAGCACTGGTTTCCTGGTCAGGCTCGATGTTCGAATACCTGATGCCGTCGCTGGTGATGCGCGCGCCGGCCGAAAGCCTGATCGTGCGCACCAACAGTCTTGTCGTGCGTCGGCAGATCGCCTACGGCGAGACGCTCGGCTTGCCCTGGGGCACTTCCGAATCCGCTTTCAACGCGCGGGATCTCGAATTTACCTATCAATACTCGAGCTTCGGCGTTCCGGACCTGGGGCTCAAGCGCGGTCTTGGCTATAGCATCGTGATCGCACCGTATGCGACGGCCCTGGCCGCGATGATCGCGCCGGCCGCGGCCATGCGCAACTTCGAGCAGCTTGGCGCAGCCGGCGCCAGCGGCCGGTTCGGTTTCTACGAGGCACTGGACTACACGTCCGCGCGCATGCCCCAGGGTCAGCGGGTCGCGGTGGTGCGCGCCTTCATGGCGCATCACCAAGGCATGTCGATCGTTGCGATTGCCAATGCGCTGCTGGGCGGACGCCTGCGCGCGTTCTTTCACACCGAGCCGTCGATCCAGGCAACCGAACTGCTGCTGCAGGAACGCATGCCGGGCAGTGTGGCGGCCGCACACCTGCGCATCAACGAGGATCACATCGAGGGTGTGATGCGCGGCGCCAGGCCCGCGGTGGCACGGCGCCTGCTGTCGGCGACTGGCGCATCGCCCGCGACCCACCTGCTTTCCAACGGCCGCTACGCAGTGATGCTGACGGCGGCCGGCTCGGGGTACAGCCACCGCGGCGATCTGGCCGTCACGCACTGGAGCGAGGACGCCACGTGCGACGACTCGGGCAGCTATCTGTATCTGCGCGACGCCGAGAGCGGCGAACTCTGGTCGGCGACGTGGCAGCCGACCGGAGTCGTCCCGCATCGCTATGAAGTGAACTTCATGGAGGATCGTGCGGAGTTCCTCCGGCGCGATGGCACGTTGGTGACCCGGCTCGATGTAATCGTATCGCCCGAGGAAGACGCGGAAGTGCGACGGGTGTCGGTGACCAACGACGGCGCGCGCGTGCGCGTCATCGAGTTCACGTCTTATGCGCAGATCGTTCTTGCCCCGCCGGCCGCCTATCAGGCGCATCCGGCATTCTCGAAAATGTTCGTCGAAACCGAGTTCCTGCCGGCGTCCAACGCCATTTTGGCGACACGCCGTCGGCGCGAAGTGGGCGAGCCCGAGGTCTGGGCCGCGCATCTTGCGCGGATTTCCGGCGATGCCGTCGGAGCCGTCGAAATCGAAACCGACCGGGCCCGGTTCATCGGACGCGGGAAAAGCGTGCGTTGCCCGCAGGGCCTTGCGAGCGGGCGGCCGCTGGGCAATTCGTCGGGTGTGGTGCTCGACCCCGCCTTCGTGCTGCGCCAGCGCCTGCGCATCAAGCCGGGCGAGACGGCCAGCATTGATTTCTGGACCATCGTCGCCGATACCCGTGCTCAATTGCTGGACTTGGTGGACAAGCATCGCGATGGCGAGCCGTTTGCACGGGCGGCGATGCTGGCCTGGACCCAGGCCCAGATACAGCTGCGCTACAACGGCGTGAGTCCCGATGAAGCCTGCCTGTTCCAGCAGTTGGCGGGCTATCTGCTGTACAACAATGCGTCGCTTCGGCCGGTTTCGGCCGCGCTGCTGCGCGGCGCGGCGGCGGCGGCGGCCGCAGGCGGCGTGGGCGCCGCGCCGCTTTGGGTGCATGGCGTGTCCGGCGACCTGCCCATCCTGCTGGTGCGGATCGACGACGTGGAGCATATGGCGCTGGTGTGGCAATTGGTGCACGCGCATGAATATTGGCGCATGAAGCGCTTCGCGGTCGACCTGGTCCTCATCAACGAGCGCGTGGCATCGTATGAACAGGACTTGCAGGCCGCGCTCGAAACGCTGGTGCGTTCCCGGCAGGCGCAGCTTACGTTCATGGGCGCCGTGCCGGGCGGAATTTTCGTGCTGCGCGGGGACTTGATGTCGGACGCCGCGCTCGCGCTTTTCCCCGTGGCGGCGCGGGTGGTGCTGGCAGCGCGCAATGGCCGCTTGGTGGATCAGCTAAAACGCCTGGCCAGCCTGCCGCCAGCTGCTGCGCCGCGCATTGGCTACTTGCCCGCGTCGGCGTCCGCGCCGGCGCCCGTGCCCGGGGTGCAACCGGCCTCCTGGCTGGAATGCTTCAACGGTCTTGGCGGTTTCGCGGACGGCGGCAGGGAATACGTGACGATCCTCGCCCCGGGGCAGTGCACGCCGATGCCATGGGTGAATATCGTCGCCAACCCGTCATGCGGTTTTCTGGTTTCGGCCGAAGGAAGCGGCTATACGTGGGTGTCGAACAGCCGCGAGCATCCGTTGACGCCATGGTCCAACGATGCCGTCGTCGATCCTCCCGCGGAGGCGTTCTATGTCCGCGACGACGATACCGGCGCTCTATGGGGGCCTCAAGCCAATCCGATGCGTTATAGCGCCCCGGGCGTCGCGCCCTATATCGCGCATCATGGACAGGGCTACAGCCGGTTCACGCACACGGCCGAAGAGATCGCGCTGGATCTGCTGCAATTCGTGCCGCTCGAGGACCCGGTCAAGATTTCCCGCTTGACGCTGCGCAATCTGTCGAACCGGACACGCCGGCTCTCGGTGACGGCCTATGTCGAATGGGCGTTGGGTGCCTCGCGCAGCATTGCCGCGCCGCACACCACCAGCGAGATCGACGCGCAGACGGGCGCGATGTTCGCCCGCAATGCCCGGGCCGGGATCTACCGGGACCGTGTGGCTTTCGCCGATCTGGCCGGCCGGCAGAGCGCATGGACCGGCGACAGGCGCGAGTTCATCGGCCGCAACGGTAGCCTTGCCGATCCCGGCGGCCTGGATTCCGCGCAGTTGTCGGGCAGAGTGGGCGCAGGGCTGGATCCTTGCGCGGCGCTGCAGACCGAAATTGAACTGGCGCCTGGCGGCATGGCCGAAGTCGTATTTTTGCTGGGCGAGGGTGAGACGGCGGAGGCGACCCGGCAGTTGATCGTCCGCTATCGCCAGGCAGACCTCGACGCCGTGTTTGCCGCCGTGACCGAGTCCTGGGACAAGACGCTCGAAACCATCCAGGTGGTGACGCCCGACCGTACGATGGATCTGCTG
>CALGFL010000263.1 GCA_937881145.1 uncultured Bordetella sp. | reverse complement strand
ACCATCGGTATGCCGCCCGCCCGGCAATCTCCGGGTGGTGGCGCGCCGCGACTCCGTCGGCGTGGTCGCCGATCGCGAAGAGCAGGCCATCGCCGCCATGCGTGCGCTGCGGGTGCGCTGGCGCGAGATCCCTGCCGCACCCGATCTGTCCGACCTGGACGCCGCGCTGCGCGCCAATCCTTCGGTCGCGCGTGCGCTGCGCGCCGACGGCGATGCCGCCCGGGCCTGCGCAGGCGCGGCCGTGCGGCGCAAGCGCACCTACGGCTGGCCTTACCAGATGCATGCTTCCATCGGCCCCTCCTGCGCCGTGGCCCGCTACGAGCAGGAACGCCTGACCGTCTGGTCCGGTTCGCAGAACCCGCATATGCTGCGTGTCGATCTGGACCGGCTGCTGCAACTGGGCGAAGACCGGATCGAGGTCGTGCGCATGGAAGCCGCGGGCTGCTATGGCCGCAACTGCGCCGACGACGTCTGCGGCGACGCCGCGCTGCTGGCCATGGCCGTGGGCGCTCCGGTGCGCGTGCAGCTCACGCGCGAGCAGGAGCATCTCTGGGAACCGAAAGGCACGGCCCAGCTGATCGACATCGACGCCGCCCTCGATGCGCGCGGCGACCTGCTGGCCTACGACTTCGCGGTGCGCTATCCCTCCAACGACGCGCCGCTGCTAGCACTGCTCCTGACGGGCCGGGTGCCGGGCCAGCCGCGCATGCTCGAAATGGGCGACCGCACCGCGGTGCCGCCCTACCGCTATCCGCACCTGAACATCGTCTGCCACGACATGCCGCCGCTGATGCGCGCCTCGTGGCTGCGCGGCGTCTCGGCCCTGCCCAACGCCTTCGCGCACGAATGCATGGTCGACGAGCTCGCGCACGCCGCGAACGCCGATCCCGTCCAGTTCCGCCTGCGGCATCTGGACGACAGCCGCGCCTGCGATCTGCTGCAAGCCACCGCCGACCGCGCGGGCTGGCGCGCGGGCCGGCCCGGCAGCCGCGGACAGCCTGGCGCCGACGGCCTGCTGCGCGGGCGCGGCGTAGCCTACGCCCGCTACGTGCACAGCCGGTTTCCGGGATTCGGCGCGGCCTGGTGTGCCTGGGTGGTCGATCTGTCGGTGCACCCGCTCAGCGGCCGCATCGTGATCGAACGCGTGGTCGCCGGCCAGGACACCGGCATGGTGATCAACCCCGACGGCGTGCGCCATCAGTTGCACGGCAACGTCGTGCAGACCTTGAGCCGTGCGCTGCTCGAGAAAGTCAGATTCGACGCGCAGGGCGTGGCCAGCCGCGAATGGGGCGCCTATCCCATCCTCAATTTCACCGAGTTGCCGCAGATCGACGTGCTGCTCATGCCGCGCCAGGAAGAGCCCCCCCTGGGCGCGGGCGAATCGGCCTCGGTGCCGGGCACGGCCGCGGTCGCCAACGCCCTGTTCGATGCAACCGGCGCGCGCTTTTACGCACCGCCCTTCACGCCCGACGCGGTGCGGCAAGCCCTGCGCGTCGCCCCCCCGTTGCAGAGCGCCTAGCGCCGGATCGGAAGGAACGCGGAGACACACACCATGCAGACACATTTGCGCATCGGCATCATCGGCGGTGGCATCGGCGGCGCGGCCCTGGCCCGCTCGCTGGACGCGGCCGGCATCGACTACCACCTGTTCGAGAAGGCCTCGGCCTTCGGCGAAGTGGGCGCCGGCGTGCAGATGACGCCCAACGCGGTCAAGGTGCTCAAGGCGCTGAACCTGGGCGAGGATCTGCGCCGCATGGGCTTTCTGCCCGAGGCCATGGTCGGCCGCAACGGGCAGACCGGCCAGGAGCTGTTCCGCACGCCGCTCAAGACAACCTGCCCGGCTCTCTTCGGCGCCGAGTTCTATCACGTGCACCGCGCCGACCTGCACGCGGCGCTATGCCGGAACATCCCCGCCGACAAGGCAACGCTGGGCCTGCAGTGCACCGGTATCGTCCAGGCGGGCGGCAACGCCGCGGCGACCTTCTCCGACGGCAGCCGCTTCGAGGCCGATCTCATCGTCGGCGCCGACGGCATCCATTCGGTGGTGCGCGACGCGCTGTGGGGCAAGGAGCCCGCCCGCTACACCGGCCACATGTGCTGGCGCGGGCTGGTCGAGGTCGACCGCCATCCCCTGCCCTTCGTCAGTCCCGACGCCGCATTCTGGATGGGCCCCAAGGGTCACGTGGTGACCTACTACGTCAAGGGCGGCGCGGCGGTGAACATCGTCGCGGTCAACGAAAACCGCGATTGGGTCGAGGAGTCCTGGACCGTGAAAAGCACGAGACAGGAACTGTTGAACGGCTTCGCGGGCTGGCATGACGATCTGGCCGAGCTCTTCCGGCGCACCGATCCCGATCAAATCTACAAGTGGGGCCTGTTCGACCGCGACCCTATGGCGTGCTGGTCCAAGGATCGCGTCACGCTGCTGGGCGATGCGGCGCATGCCATGCTGCCCTTTCTGTCGCAAGGCGCGGCCATGGCCATCGAAGACGGCTATGTGCTGGCCCAGGCGCTGGCGCATTGGGGCACCGACGTGCCGGCCGCGCTCGCCGCCTACGAGGCCGAACGCCGTCCGCGCACCGCCCGGGTGCAGCTCGAGGCGCGCGAACGCGGGCGCACGTATCACATGTCGTCGCCGGACGAACTGAAAAAGCGCGACCAGGAATACAAGGCCGAGCAGGCCAGGAACCCCAACGCGGTGGGCATCAAGGCCGAATGGGTCTATCAATACGACGCCACGAATTGCCGCGAACGATTCGAGCGCGAACCCGGGAAAAACTAGAGTGTGCACGCTTATCCAAGGGCATTTGCCCGTAACGGCTATATTGCGTTCGTATTTTTCCCGGGTCGGAATAAATCAGCATACTGAGAAATTTTTTCAAGCAGCGGGAACCACCCATCGAGTCCAACGGCCGGTGCGCGCAATCGACCGAACGACGGGCTTTGTTTAGGCATGACGATGTATCAACCAAAGGGAGTGCATTCATGAAAATCCAGGTAACAAAGTTCGGACTTTCCGCCGCGGCGGGCCTCGTGGCCCTGACCCTGGCGGGACAGCCGGCCCACGCCAGCGGCGTCATCAAGATCGGCGACATCAACAGCTACAAGTCCCAGCCCGTCTTCACCGACGCCTACAAGAAGGGCATGATGCTGGCCATCGACGAGATCAACGCCAAGGGCGGCGTCGACGGCAAGAAGCTCGAGCTGATCACGCGCGACGACAACGCCAACCCCGGCGACGCCGTGCGCGCAGCCCAGGAACTGATCGACAAGGACAACGTCGACATCCTCGCCGGGTCCTTCTACTCCAACATCGGCACGGCACTGACCGACTTCGCCAAGCAGAAGAAGCGCTTCATGCTCATTACCGAAGCGCTTTCCGACAACATCGTCTGGTCGGCCGGCAACCGCTATACCTACCGCCTCGACGCCTCGACCTATATGCTGTCGTCCGCACTGATCGACGATGCCGTCAAGTCGGGCAAGAAGCGCTGGGCGCTGGTCTACCCCAACTATGAATTCGGCACTTCCGCGGCCAAGGCCTTCAAGGAACAGCTCAAGGCGCGCGAACCCGACGTCCAGTTCGTGACCGAGCAGGCCCCGCCGTTCGGCAAGATCGACGCCGGCAGCGTCACGCAGGCCATCATCGATGCCAAGCCCGATGCCATCTTCAATGTCCTGTTCGGCGCCGACCTGGCCCAGTTCGTGCGCGAAGGCGAGACGCGCGGCCTGCTGACCGCCAAGATGCCCGTGTTCTCCATCATCACCGGGCAGCCCGAGTACCTCGAGCCCCTGCGCGACGAGATCCCGCCCAACTGGACCGTGACGGGCTACCCCTGGTACAGCATCAAGACGCCGTCCCACGTGGCCTTCCTCAAGGCCTATCAGGGCAAGTACGGCAAGGGGCCGCTGCGCTTTGGCTCGATCATCGGCTACGACGCGATCAAGTCCATCGAAGCCGCTTTGAAGGTCTCGGGCGGCAAGGCCGACACCGAGTCGATGGTCAAGGCCTTCAGCGGCCTGAAGTTCGACACGCCTGACGGCCCGATGCAATACCGCGCCCTCGACCACCAAGCCACCTTCGGCCTGTACGTGGGCAAGCTCGCCCTGCAGGACGGCAAGGGCGTCATGGTCGACTACCACTACGTGCCCGGCGACAAGCTGCTGCCGCCCGACGACGTAGTGCGCAAGATGCGCCCGGCCGACGCGAACTGATCGCAGGCCTCCTGCAGCGCCGAGCCGTCTCCAGGCGGCTCGGCGCTGTTTGAATCGACACCATCCGTTTTTTTCCGAGCCACGCATCCGTCGAGACTCAAATGGACTTTTCCGCATTACTGGCCCAACTGCTTAACGGCATAGCCGAAGCTTCTTCGCT
>CALGFL010000262.1 GCA_937881145.1 uncultured Bordetella sp. | reverse complement strand
GGACGCCGGCCTTGGCGCCGCCGCCCAGGAACAGCCGCTCGAAGTCGAGCCCGCGCAGCAGTTGCGCGGTGGCGTCGGCCAGCCGCGTGGCGGGCCGGTGGCGCGGTGTGGCCAGCACCAGCCTGTTGCGAATCACGGGGGCTTCGATGCGGCACAGGGCCAGCGGATGGGTGACGGCCGGCCCTTGCACCGCCGAGCGCGGCAAGATGGCGTAGGCATCGCCCTGCGCGACCAGCTCGACGATGGTCTGGACCGCGTCGACCTCGGCCGCCACGGTCAGCCGCGCGCCCTGGCGCCGGCATACGCTTTCGACCAGGGTGCGGATCGCATTGGGCAAGCTGGGCAGGATCAAGGGGTAGCTGCCCAACTGGGCTACCTTCACCGCGGCGGGCAGCGGCAGGCGCCCGCCCGGCGCGGCGGCCAGCACCAGGTCTTCGCGCAGCAGCAATTCATAGGTCAATTGCGGCGAGACGGGCGGATCGTACAGCAGGGCCAGGTCGATGCGCCCGGCCAGCAGCCATTCGCGCACCTGGGTGCTCAGACCTTCGGCCACGGTGATCGAGGCTTCGGGGCAAGCGCGCCGGAAAGCCTGAACCAGCGGCGGCGTGACGCAGCGGGCGACGCGCGGCGGCAGACCGATGGCGACCTTGCCGGTGGGCGTGTCGCGCAGGTCCTGCAGGTCTTCTTTGGCGCGCGTGGCCAGTGTCAGCAACGCCCGGGCGTGTTCCAGCAAGCGCAGGCCCGCCTCGGTGGGTTCGACGCCACGGCCATTGCGGTAGAGCAGGTGCTGGCCCAGTTCCTGCTCCAGCAGGCCTACCTGGCGGCTGAGCGTGGGCTGGGCCACGTCCAGCAGCTCGGCCGCGCGCGAGAAGCTGCGGCGTTCGGCCACGTGCATGAAGTACTCGATCTGCTTGAGGTCCATGGCTGCGAGTTCTATGCAGGATATTTAATTTATCTATATCTGAAATTCTAGATATAGCATTGTTTGAACCCGGGCGATGGGCCACCATGGCGTGCCGCCTCATGGAGCCGGCACGCAATAACGCGTGGAGACTGCTTTGTCCGATTGCCGCCCGCCGCTGGCCGAACCTTCGGCGCCGCGCCGCCGCCTGCCGCCAGGCGCGTGCGATGCGCACTGCCATGTGTTCGGTCCGGCCGATCGATTCCCCTATGCGCAAGACCGCTCGTACACACCGCCCGACGCGCCTTTCGAGAAGCTGGCGGCTTTGCACGGCCATGTGGGCGCAACGCACGCGGTCATCGTGCAGGCCAACTGCCATGGCCACGATCACGCGGCCTTGCTCGATGCCGTGGCGCGCAGCCAGGGGCGCTATCGCGGCGTGGCTCTGCTGCCGCCGCAAGCCGATGCGGCATTGGTCCGCAGGCTGCACGACGGCGGCGTGCGCGGCGCGCGTTTCAACTTCGTGCCGCACCTGGGCCCGCCGCCTTCGCCCGACGTGTTCGAACGTGTCGCGTCCTTGATCGCTCCGCTGGGCTGGCACGTGTGCCTGCACGTCGAGGGCGCGATGCTAGGCGAGCTGCTGCCCAGGCTGGCCCGATTGCCGGTGCCCTTCGTGGTGGACCACATGGGGCGCGTGCGTGCGCGCGACGGGCTGGATGCACCGGCCTTTCGCGCTCTGCTCGATCTGGCGCGCGTGCCGGGCGCCTGGATCAAGGTATCGGGCATGGACCGCATCGGCGACGGCGGGCGGCCCTTTCGGGAAAGCATCCCCTTTGTCCGCGCGCTGGCCGAGGCCTTGCCCGAACGCACCTTGTGGGGCACCGATTGGCCGCATCCGAATGTCGCCGGCGACATGCCCGACGATGGCGAAGTGGTCGACGCATTTTTCGAAGCCTGCCCGGACGAAGCGCTGCGGCGGCAGGTATTGGTGGAGAATCCGGCGCGCTTGTATGGGTTTTAAGGAGATGGGAATGTTCTTCAAACGTATGCTGTACGCAGGCGTCTTGGCCCTGGCGGCCTTGGGCTCGGCGCGGGCGGCCCAGGGGCCGGTGCAGCTCGTCGTGGCCTTTCCGGCGGGCGGTCCGGTGGATACGGTCGGTCGCGTATTGGCCGCGCAACTGAGCAAGCAGTGGAACCGTCCGGTCATCGTCGAGAACAAGGCCGGGGCCAACGGCAATATCGGCGCGGCCTATGTGTCCACGGCGCCGGGCGACGGTTCGGTGCTGTTTCTGACCAGCGTGGGCGCGGTGGCCATCAGCCCGGCCTTGTACAAGTCCTTGCCGTACGATCCGGTCAAGGGCTTCAAGCCCATCTCCAAGATCGTCGACAACGCCACGGTCTTCGTCGTGAACAAGACCAACCCCGCGGTCGACGCCGCGGACTTCGTCAAGCGCTCGCGCGCAGCCGGCGGCCCGGTGCCCATCGGCTCCTCGGGCGTGGGCAGCATTCCGCATCTGACGCTGGAAATGTTCGCCGATGCCACCAAGGCCAACGTGATGCACGTGCCTTACAAAGGCGCCGCGCCGGTCATCAACGATCTGCTGGGCAATCAGGTGGCCGGCTTTTTCGGCGACGTGCCCGGCCTGATCAGCCTGATCAAGTCCGGACAGCTCAAGGCGCTGGGCCTGGCCGCGCCCGCGCGCCTGCCGCAGCTGCCGCATGTGGCCACGCTGGCCGAGCAGGGCATAACGGGAGTGCAGACCAACAACTGGTACGGCCTGCTGGCCCCGGCAGCCATGCCGCCCGCGCTGGTCGACAAGCTCAATGCCGATGTGCGCGCCGCGTTGCAGTCGCCCGACGTGCGCGAACGGCTCGCGCAGCTGGGTTGCCAGGCGGCGCCCACCAGCCCGCAGGAACTTGCCGCGATCATCGCGTCCGATCGCCAGAAGTGGTCGGATTTGATCAAACGCAAGAACATACACATGGATTGATCGCATGAGCGCATTTCGCATTGCTCCCGTGGAGCCGGGCACGCGCCCGCAAGTGGCGGACATCGAGGCGCGCATTCTGGCCGCACGCGGCCGCATCACGCCGCTGTACCAGGTGCTGCTGAACAGTCCGCCGGTGGTCGAGGGCTGGGAGGCCATGCTGACGGCGATACGCCAGAAGACTTCGCTGGCGCCGCGCTTGCGCGAGCTCGTCATTTTGCGCGTGGCGGTGCTGAACCGCGCGCCTTACGAATTCGAGGCCCACGTGCCGCACGCGCGCGCCGCGGGCCTGCCCGATGAAGTCATCGAGAGCTTGCGTACCTATGCGGCGCCGGACGCGGTGCGGGGCGTGAGCGCCGAGGAGCGCGACGTGTTGGCCCTGACAGACGCCATGACGCGCGACATCGACGTGCCGGACGCGGTGTTCGAACCCTTGCGCGCGCATTTCGACGAGCAGGGTTTGATTGATCTGACCGCGACCGTGGCGGCGTACAACATGGTGTCGCGCTTTCTGGTGGCGCTGCGCATCGGACATTGAGGCAGCGCGGAGGATCGCGATGGAACAGGTTTTGTTGATCAAGGTGCCGACGAGGCTGGGCGTCCTGGCGGCCGGCCGCATTCGCGCCGCGCTGTCCGAGGGCCTGGCCCTGTCGGTGGACGTGTGCGCCGCGGTCGAGATCGAAGAATCTTACGTGTATTGCCGGGCTCAGGGCGATGTCCAGGCGGTGCTGCAGACCGCTCGCAGCCGCGTGGCGACGGTCTGTCCACCGGACAGTCAGGTCGTGTCGCTCGAGGGCATGCTGCATTTGCGTAGCGAGCCGGATGGCATCGATGCACCCTGGCACTACGTCGTCGAAACCGACGTCACGCCCGAAAGCGAGCAGGATTTCAACGACTGGTATACCCGGGAACACATGCCGGGTCTGGCCGCCGTGCCCGGCACGGCGCGGGCCGACCGCTATCTGTGCAGGCAAGGGACGCCGCGCTATTACGCCTGCTACGACCTGCGCACCCGCGAGACCTTCGGCAGCCCGCCCTGGCTGGCCGTGCGCGGCACGGATTGGAGCAGCCGCGTCCGCCCGTCGTTTCGCAACACCAGGCGCACGATGTTCGCGCGGGTCCTGGGTTGAGCCAGGCCAGTCGCCGGCAATGCCCGGCGGCTCGCGCGTCAGCTCGGCTTGCCGAGCAGAAGGAACTCCATCAGCGCCTTCTGCACGTGCAGGCGGTTCTCGGCTTCGTCCCAGACCACGCTCTGCGGGCCTTCCAGGACTTCGGCGGTGACTTCCTCGCCGCGGTGGGCGGGCAGGCAGTGCTGGAAAACAGCCTGAGGGTCGGCCACTGCCATCATGTCGGCGTCCACGCGCCAGTCGGCGAACGCCTTGCGGCGGGCTTCGTTCTCGGCCTCGTAGCCCATGCTGGTCCACACGTCGGTGGTGACCAGGTGGGCGCCGCGGCAGGCGTCCTTCGGATTCTTGAATTGCTTGAGCACGGCGGGCGAGGGTGAGCCGATGCGCGCCGGATCGAGTTCATAGCCCGACGGAGCCGACACGTGCAGGGTGAAGCCCAGCAGCTCGGCGGCATGCAGCCAGGTGTAGGCCATGTTGTTGGCGTCGCCCACCCAGGCCACCGTCTTGCCGGCGATGGGGCCGCGATGCTCGATGAAGGTGAGGAGGTCGGCCAGGATCTGGCAGGGGTGGAACTCGTTGGTCAGGCCGTTGATGACGGGCACGCGCGAGTGGGCCGCGAAGCTCTCGATGCGGGCCTGCTCGAAGGTACGGATCATCACGATGTCGACCATGCGCGAGATGATGCGCGCGGTGTCTTCGATGGGCTCGGCACGGCCCAGCTGGGAGTCGGTGGAGGTCAGGTTGATGACCGAGCCGCCCATTTGATACATACCGGCCTCGAACGAGACGCGGGTGCGGGTGCTGGCTTTTTCGAACACCATGGCCAGCGTGCGGTCCACGAGCGGCATGTGGGGCTCGTAGCGCTTGAACTTGTCCTTGATGATGCGGGCGCGATCCAGGACGTAGTGCAGTTCGTCGGCCGAAAAATCCTTGATTTGCAGGAAATGCCGCAGCGGGGCGGGCTTGCCCTGGGGGGAGGGAGTCGCGGTCATAGTCGAAATCGCAAAGCCGGGTTGGCAAAAAGAGCCATCATATACAATTCGGGCGCGCGGGCCGATTTGCGGCCCCCGGGCCGACCGGACCGGGGGGGCGTGCAAGACCAGCCCGCGGTAAATCAGAAACATGACCGTCCGACAATTTCTCATCTACGGCGTGACCGAAAGTGGCAGCCGCTTTCGCCCCAGCGATTGGGCTGAACGCCTTGCCGGCGTCATGGCGCAGTTTCGCCCGCCCGGCGTGGCCGGCACCCATCTGACCTACTCGCCCTATGTACTGCCGGTCGATCTGGAAGGCGTCAAAGGCATCGTGGTCGATCAGCGCCTGCGCGAACTCGAGCCGCTGGCCTACAAGTTCGTGGTGGATTTCGCCCGGGACAACAAGCTCAGGACCGAAGAGCGCGAGTGCGAAAGCAAGGCCTGAGAGGGCCTCTGCAGATCCGGGGTTTTAAACCCCCGCCTTGAATCCGATGCGCAAAACAAAAAGGATGCCGCGAGGCATCCTTTTGCATTTGCCGATTCTGTCTGCCTGCCGCGAAGAGGGAAGCCTCGCGCGAAGATACGGTGCGCGCGGGGCGCGGCAGGGCAGTGCTTAGGCCAGCGCCTTGACGGCGGCAGCCAGGCGGCTCTTGTGGCGAGCGGCCTTGTTCTTGTGAATGATGTGCTTGTCGGCCACGCGGTCGAGGACGCCGGTGTCTGTTCGCAGCGTGTCGGCAGCGACAGCCTTGTCGCCAGCTTCGATGGCTTGGCGCACGCGCTTGATCGCGGTACGCAGCATCGAGCGCAG
>CALGFL010000261.1 GCA_937881145.1 uncultured Bordetella sp. | reverse complement strand
CTACGACGAGCTCAAGAGCACCAACCCCAACGTGCAGCGCATCCTGGGCGTCACGCCCGGCATCGGCAAGGGCATGGGTGTGGACGACAAATGGGCCTACAACATCGTCAAGCAGGTGGGCAACTACGGTGAAGTCTTCGACCGCGACGTGGGCAAGGACAGCGCGCTCAAGCTCGACCGCGGCCTGAACGCCCAGTACCGCGACGGCGGCATCCAGTACGGCTGGCCGATTCGCTAAGCCGCTGCGACCCGCGGCGCGCGGTGCGTTCGTATCGCACCGCGCGCCGCGTCCGTGTTCGACATGAATTCCTCTCCCCCTCGCAGGCCTGCCGCGCGGCGGCCCGGCTGGCATGATCCGGGCGTGCGCTCGGCGATCTATCAGATCCTGGCGGTCGGGGCCGTCGCCCTGGCGGTCTGGTTCCTGATCTCCAACCTGCTGCACAACCTGAGCGCCCGCCATATCACCACCGGGTTTGCCTTTCTGCATCGCGAAGCCGGTTTCGATATCGGCGAGACGCTGCTGGCCTATACGCCGGCCAGCACCTATGGCCGGGCCATCTGGATCGGCATACTCAACACGCTGCTGGTCTCGGCGCTGGGCGTGGTGTTTTCCACGCTGCTGGGCACGCTCATCGGCATCGGCCGGCTGTCCCGCAACTGGCTGATCGCCAAGCTGGCCATGGTCTACGTCGAGGCCGTGCGCAATGTGCCGCTGCTGCTGCAGCTGTTCTTCTGGTATTCGATCATCACCGAGAGCATGCCGGGGCCGCGCCAGGCCCATCGGCCGCTGCCGGACGTGTTTCTTTCCAACCGCGGCCTGAAGATTCCGGCGCTGCATGGCGAGTCGGTCGATTGGATGCTGCTGGGCCTGGTCCTGGCGCTGGTCGGCATCGCGGCGCTGCGCCATTGGGGCAGGCGGCGCCAGCAGGCCACGGGGCAGCCATTTGCGCTGGCGCGCTGGGCGCTGGGCCTGATCGTCGCGCTGCCTGGTCTGGGCTGGCTGCTGAGCGGCCGTCATCTCGCGCTCGACGTGCCCGTGCTCAGGGGCTTTAACTTTGCCGGCGGCTGGACGCTGAGCCCGGAGCTGGCGGCGCTGCTGGTCGGCCTGGTCGTCTACACCACGGCCTTCACCGCCGAGGTGGTGCGCGCGGGGATACAGGCCGTCGATGCCGGCCAGTGGGAAGCGGCCAACTCGCTGGGCCTGCGCCGCGGCCTGGTGCTGCGCCTGGTGGTGCTGCCGCAGGCGCTGCGCGTGATCGTGCCGCCCATGACCAGCCAGTATCTCAACCTGGTCAAGAACAGTTCTTTGGCCGTGGCCATCGGCTATCCCGATATCGTGTCGATCCTGGACACCATGATGAACCAGACGGGCCAGGCGATCGAGGGCGTGCTGCTCATCATGGCGGCCTATCTCACCGTGAGCCTGACGATTGCGTTCTTCATGAACTGGTACAACCGGCGCGTCGCGCTGGTGGAGCGCTGAGATGCGCGCCGGCCGCCGCATCCCCGAAGACGGCTTGCCGCCACCGGCCCGCCACGTCGGCGTGAGGCATTGGCTGCGCGAGCGCCTGTTCTCTTCGCCGCTCAATACGCTGCTGACCGTGCTGGTGGCGTGGCTGCTGTTGATGGCGCTGCCGCCGCTGGCCGAATGGCTGGTCATCAAGGCGCACTGGGCCGGCACGCCCCAGGCCTGCCGCGCCGATCCCGCCGGCGCGTGCTGGGCCTTCATCGCCGACAAGCATCGCTTCATTCTGTTCGGTACCTATCCCTACGAGCAGCAGTGGCGTCCGATGCTGGCCACGGTCATCATGATCGCCACGGTGGCGGCCAGCGGCATGCGCCGCTTCTGGAATATCAAGCTCGTCCTCATCTGGATCGCGGGCCTGGCGGCTTCGGGCGTGCTGATGTGGGGCGGCGTATTAGGCCTCACCCACGTCGAGGACACGCTATGGGGAGGCCTGCCGATCACGCTGATGCTGTCGGTCTTCGGCATCGCCGCGGCGTTTCCGCTGGGCATCGTCCTGGCGCTGGGGCGGCGTTCGCGCATGCCGGCCATTCGCACCCTGAGCGTGGTCTACATCGAGCTGATCCGTGGCGTGCCGCTCATCAGCCTGCTCTTCATGGCTTCGGTCATGCTGCCCTTGTTTTTTCCCGAGGGTTTCGACATCGACAAGCTGCTGCGCGCGCAAATCGCCATCATCCTGTTCACGGCGGCCTATATTGCCGAGATCGTGCGCGGCGGCTTGCAGGCCATACCTAGGGGGCAGTACGAAGGCGCGGAATCGATCGGCCTGTCTTACTGGCAGATGATGCGCAAGATCATTCTGCCGCAGGCGCTGCGCCTGGTGGTGCCGCCCATCGTCAGTACGTTCATCGGACTTTTCAAGGACACGTCGCTGGTCATCATCATCGGCACGTTCGACCTGATGCTCACGGTCAAGACGGCGATGGCAGACATCGCCTGGCGCGGCTTCAGCGCCGAGGGCTATGTGTTCGTCGGGCTGATCTATTTCGCGTTCTGTTTTGCGATGTCCCAATACGGCCGGGCGCTGGAAAAGCGGCTCGGCACCGGGTATTCGCGCTAGGGCCTGTTAACACCCCAAGGAGCCGCACGGCATGGCCGACGCCATCATCCGCATGAGCGACGTCAACAAGTGGTACGGGCAGTTCCACGTGTTGCGCAATATCAATCTCGAGGTCGGGCGGGGCGAGCGCATCGTGATCTGCGGCCCGTCCGGTTCGGGAAAATCCACGCTGATCCGCTGCATCAACCGGCTGGAGGAGCACCAGCAGGGGAGCATCGTCGTCGACGGCACCGAGCTCACCAACGATTTGCGCCAGGTCGACGCGATACGCCGCGATGTGGGCATGGTGTTCCAGCACTTCAATCTTTTTCCGCACTTGACGGTGCTGGAAAATCTGACGCTGGGGCCTACCTGGGTGCTCAAGCAGCCTTTGGCCCAGGCCCGGGAAGCGGCCATGAAGTATCTGGAGCGCGTGCGCATTCCCGATCAGGCCGACAAGTATCCCGGGCAGTTGTCGGGCGGCCAGCAGCAGCGCGTGGCGATCGCGCGTTCGCTGTGCATGAATCCCAAGATCATGCTGTTCGACGAGCCGACTTCGGCGCTCGATCCGGAAATGGTCAAGGAGGTGCTGGACGTGATGGTGGGGCTGGCGCACGAGTCCGGGATGACCATGCTGTGCGTCACGCACGAGATGGGTTTCGCGCGCAAGGTGGCCGATCGGGTGATCTTCATGGATCGCGGCGAGATCATCGAAGAGAACAGTCCGGATGCGTTTTTCGATCATCCTCAGAATGAACGGACCAAGTTGTTCTTGAGTCAGATTCTGCATTGAGGCGCTGTTTTTGAGTTCTTGAGGCGTCGAGGCTGCCCTGCGCAATTCCGATGCTCGCCGCTTGTGCGTCTGCGGTTGGCCGCCCCGCGCTTCGGATTGCTCCGGGGTCCTCGGCTTGCAGCAGCCTCATGCGATGGTTTTTACAACCTCGCGCTTAGTGATGCTCTGAGCCGGCGATAGGGCGGAGGGAGTCCGAA
>CALGFL010000260.1 GCA_937881145.1 uncultured Bordetella sp. | reverse complement strand
TCATCCGCCAAATCTCCCAGCACGCCCATTCGGAGATCGTGGGCCAGTTGCCCGAAGGCAACTGGATCACCCGCGCCCCCTCGCTGCAGCGCAAAGCCATCCTGCTGGCCAAGGTGCAGGACGAGGCCGGCCACGGCCTTTACCTCTATTGCGCCGCCGAAACCCTCGGCGTATCCCGCTCCGACCTGGTTGCCGACCTGCTCAGCGGCAAGGCAAAGTATTCCAGCATCTTCAATTACCCCACCCTGAGTTGGGCCGACATCGGCGCCATCGGCTGGCTGGTGGACGGCGCCGCCATCCTGAACCAGATTCCACTCTGCCGCTGTTCGTACGGTCCCTATGCCCGGGCCATGGTGCGCATCTGCAAGGAAGAGAGCTTTCATCAACGCCAAGGCTTCGATATCCTGCTCAAGTTGTGCCGCGGTACGGCCGGGCAAAAAGCCATGGCGCAGGATGCGCTCAACCGCTGGTGGTGGCCCTCGCTGATGATGTTCGGCCCGCCCGACGAGGAATCGGCCCACTCCGCCCAGTCCATGGCTTGGAAGATCAAACTGATCTCCAATGACGGCTTGCGGCAGAAGTTCATTGATCAGACCGTGCCCCAGGCGTATTACCTCGGCCTGCGCATCCCCGATGATCACCTCCGTTGGAACGCCGAGCGCGGTCACTATGACTACGGCTCCATCAATTGGGAAGAATTCCAGCAGGTGATTCGCGGCCATGGACCCTGCAATCGCGAGCGGCTGGAGGCCCGCCGTCACGCCCATGAAGAAGGCGCCTGGGTGAGGGAAGCTCTCGATGCCCACGCGCGCAAAGCGGCCGCTCGCTCCCCCCAGGCGGTTTAATCCATGCTCTTTGAAATCTTCATCCGCAGCCAGCACGGCCTGGCCCATAAGCACGTGGGCAGCCTGCACGCGCCCGACGCCGAAATGGCCATGAACAACGCCCGCGACGTCTACACCCGCCGCAACGAAGGCTTGAGCATATGGGTCGTGCGCGCGTCCGACATCGTTGCAAGCAGCCCCTCCGACAAAGAACCGCTGTTCGAACCGGCCAACGACAAAGTGTATCGGCACCCGACCTTCTTTCCCATGCCCGACGAAATCCACATGTAAAACTGGGGGCTGGAGACAATGGACAAGACACTATTCCAATACCTGCTGCGCCTGGGCGACGGCGATCTCATTCTGGCCCAGCGCCTGGGCGCGCTCATCGGCCACGGCCCCGTTCTCGAAGAAGACATGGCCCTGGCCAATACCGCGCTCGACATATTGGGCCAGGCTCGCATGTGGCTGACGCTGGCCGGTGAAGTCGAAGGCGCCGGGCGCGACGAAGATGCGCTGGCTTATCACCGCGACGCGCCGCAGTTTCTCAATCCGCTGCTGGTCGAGCGCCCCAACGGCGACTATGCCCAGACCATGGTGCGGCAGTTCTTCTACGACGTGTGGCACTACTACCTGCTGCAAGGCCTGGCCAAATCCGCGGACGAACGCGTGGCCGCCATCGCGGGCAAGGGCATCAAGGAGGTCGCCTATCACGTGCGCCGCTCCTCCGATCTGGTGGTGCGCCTGGGCGACGGCACCGATGAAAGCCATGCGCGCATGCAGTCGGCGGTGGACGAGTTGTGGCGTTATACCGGCGAGCTTTTCACCGACGACGAGATCGACCGCGACGTCGCGGCGCGTGGCCTGGGCTGTGAATTGGGCAGTCTGCGCGAACCCTGGCTGACGCACGTGCGCAATGTGCTGCAAGAGGCCACGTTGACAGCGCCCGATGAAGCGCAGGCTTATCACGCCTTGCTGCGCGGCGGCCGGCAGGGCCGGCACACCGAAGACCTGGGCTATGTGCTGGCCGAGATGCAGCACTTGCAGCGCGCCTATCCGGGGGCCGTATGGTGAGCGCCGCTGCCGCCGTCTCTGCCGAGCAGGTCATGCAGTGGCTGCAGGCCGTGCCCGATCCCGAGATTCCGGTGCTGTCGGTGCTGGACCTGGGTGTGGTGCGCGGCGTGCAGTGGGAAGGCGAAACTTGCGTGGTCACGATTACGCCTACGTATTCGGGTTGCCCTGCCATGCGCGAAATCACGCAGGACATCGAAAGCGTCCTGCGCGACCACGGCGTGACGAGCACGCGCGTGCAGACCCGCCTGGCGCCGGCCTGGACCACCGACTGGATGACCGAACGCGGCCGCCGCGCCCTGGCCGAGTACGGCATCGCGCCGCCGGCCGAGCGGGCCGTCGACGTCTCGGGCATCCTGCGCCGCGCCGATATGCCGGCCGTGGCGTGCCCGCTCTGCGGCTCGCTCGATACGCGGCTGGTGAGCGGCTTCGGCTCGACCTCCTGCAAGGCCTTGTACCGCTGCGGCGCCTGCCG
>CALGFL010000259.1 GCA_937881145.1 uncultured Bordetella sp. | reverse complement strand
AGAACTGCTCGACGTGCCCCAGGCACAGGATAGCGACCGGCTTGGCGCCGGCGGGCATGCGCCGAATATCGCGCCCCGCATCGGGATCGAAAATCGAGACCCAGCCCAGACCCAGGCCTTCCGCGCGGGCGGCCAGCCACATGTTCTGGATGGCGCAGGCGACCGACGCCAGATCCATTTCCGGCATGGTGCGCCGCCCGAAAACATGGCCGTCGCGTCCATCCATCAAACCCGCGACCAGTATCTCGGCGCACTGGCGCATGCCTTCCACCTTCAGGCGCATGAATTCGTCGCGGCGCTTGCCCAATGCATCGGCGGTTTTCAGCCGCTCGCGCTCGACCTCGTCGTACAGCGTTTCGCGCAGTGCCGGATCGGTGATGCGCAGGATGCGCCAGGGCTGCATGTAGCCGACGCTGGGCGCGTGATGCGCGGCCCCGATCAGGCGGCGCAGCGTGGCGGGGTCGACGGGGGTCGATACGAAATGGCGCATGTCGCGCCGCTCGTATATGGCGCGGTAGACCGCCGCCTGCTCGGATTCGCTGAAAGAGTGCGCCATGCAGGAGCGCCGCCGTCGGGGCGGCGGCCGAGTAGTTGTTTGAAGGGTGCAGGCAAGACTTTACCCCAGGCAAGGCGCATGCCTTGTTCCGACGACGGCTATGAAATTTTGCGCATCGTCCGGCGTCGGCCCCCGGAGCGGCTATGACGATCGAAGCAGCCGAACAATATGACGGCGATAACGAACCCCAGAACGACTGCGCAGACGCCGCTCCATCCCGCCCAGGCCCAGGCAGCGCCCGACAGTGCGGCGCCGATCGCTCCGCCGATGAAGAAGATACCCACAAAGAGCGCATTCAGGCGGCCGCGCATCGGCGGGTTGATGAGATTGATCGCCCGCCGTCCGAGCGTTTGATCGGTGATGATGCCGGCGTCGAGCGCCGCCGCGCCGGCCACCAGCAACCCGAGCGCGAGCGCCGGGTGCGCCGCCGGCGAGAAGCCGCCCCAGCCGGCGCCGGCTGCGCCCAGAACGAAGGCGGCAGCCAGCATCAGCAGATGCGAGCCGATCTGCGTGGCGCGCTCGGCGCCGCGATCGCCCAGATGGCCGGCCAGAGGCGTGACGATCGCGCCGGATGCGCCCGCCAGGGCAAAAGCGGCGATGCCGTGCATGCCGAGCGAGAACGGCGGCTGGGTCAGCAGCAATGCGACGGCGGTCCAGAATGCGCTGAACGCGCCCAGCGCCAGCGCCGCCAGCGTGGCGCTCCGTTGCAGCACGGGCTCGGTGCGCAACAGCGTCCATAGCGAGCGCAGCAGTTCGGAATACCGTGCGGCCGCGGCCGGCCGGCGTGTCGGCAGCCTGGCATACAGGACCAGAGCGAGCAACGCATCGGCGCAGGCCTCGATGCCGAAGAATGCGCGCCAGCCGAACGATCCGGCGATCACGCTCGCGAGCGGACGCGACAGCAGAATGCCGATCATCAACCCGCTCATGACATTGCCGACCGCCCGGCCGCGGCGGTGTTCCGGCGCCATCGAAGCCGCCATGGGCACGAGCATCTGGATCACGCTGGACGTCGCGCCAGCGAGCGCCAATGACGCCAGGAACAGCCAGCCCGAGCGCGCGAACGCGGCGATGCCGAGAAATACTGCGCAGCACATCAGTGTCTGAAAAATCAGCCTCCGGTTTTCGATCAGATCGCATAGCGGCACAAGCAGGAGCAGGCCGGCTGCGTAGCCCAGCTGCGGCAGCATGGCGACCAGGCCTTCGAGCTCGGGCGGCAGGTTCAGGGCCTGACTGACGGGGCCCGTCAAAGGTTGTGCCGCCGACAGGATCACGACGATCACCCCGACGGTCGCGGCGAAGAACAGCGTAAGCGGTGTGGTCAGGACGGCGGCGGGCGCTGCCGAGGACAAGTGCACGCCGGGCTCGCGCGGCGCACTCCGGGCCGCGGCATCGGCAGATTGACTCATGGTTGGACTCCAGTGGACTTCGATCTGGAGTCATCCTATGGGCCCGCTTGTTATGCGACAATTGAAATATGTTTATTTTCTTTATGCTAAATAATCATGAACACGCGTGATCTGCAGGCTTTCGTGGCGGTGGTCGAAAGCGAATCGATGGCCAAGGCGGCGGAAAAGGTGTTCCTCACGCAGCCAGGCCTCACCCGCCGCGTGCAGAACCTGGAGGCGATGCTCGATACCGTGCTGCTGGACCGGCAGAGCAAGCCGCTCAAGCCGACCGCGACGGGCAACGAGGTGTACAGGCTCGCGCGCACGGTGCTGCGCGCCGTCGACGACCTGTTGGCCGTTGCATCGCCGGACAGCGAATCGACGGGCGAGATGAGAATCGGCGTGCCGCCGTTTTTGTCGGAGCAGGCGCTGGAGCGGCCCATCGACAGCTTGCGCAACGCCTTCCCGAAGCTGACGCTGCGCGTTACGGCGGGCTGGTCGCCGGGACTTATGCAGAACGTCGAGCGCGGCACGCTCGACGCAGCCGTCGTGCTGATGCCGGACGGCATTTCCCTGCCCGACGCGTTGACGGCGACGCTGCTGGGACGCAAGCCATTTGTCGTCGTGGCGCCGCGCTCGTTCGGCCTGGCCGACGCGCCGACGACGCTTGCGCAGCTTTCGCGCTATCCCTGGGTATTGAATCAGGACGGCTGCGGGATGCGTTCCGTGCTGAGCCGAGCGATGTCGACTGCCGGACTGCCGTTCGACGTGGCGGTCGAGGCGTTCGGGTCGGAGCTGCAGCTTTCGCTGGTGGCGCGGGGCATGGGCATAGGGCTGGCCGTGTCTGAAATGCTGGAGACCAGCGCGCATCGCGATGCGCTGCAGCGCATCGAGGTGACGGACTTTCACAACGTGCTGAGCATCTGGCTGATGCACGGCCTGTTGCCCGGGCGCCTGGTGCGGCCCGTTGCGCTGATGCGCGATGCGCTCGCCCGGAGACTGGGCCTTGCCCGGCAGTCCGGTCGAGAGCGCCCGTAGCGCCGCGCGAACCGGGTTATTCGCCGAATAGATTGTGCTGTACCTGCTCCAGGTGCTGCGACAGCAGCGCGCCGGCCCGGGCGGCATCGCGGTCGCGCAGCGCTGCCACGATGGTACGGTGCTGGCGTTCATATTCCTGGCGCCGCTGCGGCGTGAGCGAATTGCGCTTGAGCCTGCCCCATTCGCCTTGTTCGCGGGCGCGGTTGGTCAGTTCCAGGTTCTGCACGAACAGCGCATTGTGGGTCGCCACCGCAAATGCCTTGTGCAGCTCGCCGTCCCAGTGTTCGAAATCCTCGATGGTCTGCGCGGCTTCCGACCGTTCCAGGCAGGACTGCATGACGGCGAAATCGGCCGCCGTCGCATGGCGCGCGATGAGGATGGGCATCAGCGGCTCGATCAGCCTGCGCGCTTGCATAAGCTCGGCCGGGCTGACGGGCATGTCCAGCCAGCCGAGCTGCTCGGGGACCGCGAGTGCGTCGGCGAGAGCCAGCACGAAAGTGCCGCTGCCCGCGGTCTGGGTGATCAGGCCGCGTGCGCGGAACTCGGCCAGCACGCGCCGCACGGTGCCGCGCGAGGTGTGGAAGCGCTGGCTCAACTCGCGCTCGGGAGGCAGCCTCGCGCCGGCGCGCAACTGTCCGGCGGACAGGGCGTGATGCAAATACGCCGAGAGCGCCTTGGCGCCCGTGGACCTCAAGGCCGCGCGCCCGGCATGCGCTTGCGTGTCGGATTCTTCCACGATGAACTCCTGCTCTGTGGAACAGTATATACGGTACCAATTGGTTATTTAAATAACTTAATTTTATTGATTTATCGTCCAATTGGTTCTATAAATTGCTCGAATTGTATAAAAACAGGACCAAGTGGATCCGTTTAATCGCAACAGGCTGACTCTATGAAATTCGCAAATCTCTCCGTCGACGGCAAGCATGCCGTTGCCCTGGTCGACCCCGAAGGCGAGCGCTACTGGCCCGTCTCGGATCTGGTCCCGGGTTTTACCGGCGATCTGGTCGATCTGATCGCCGACCACGCTCGGCTGGCGCAGGCGTTGAAACCGTCCGGTCCAGGCCAGCCACTGTCCGGCGCGCTGCTGCTGGCGCCCATAGACCGTCCTCGCCGCAACATTATGTGCGTGGGCAAGAACTATCATGAACATGCCGCCGAGTTCAGCAAATCGGGCTTCGACAGCAGCGCCAAGGCCGGCGAGCTCGCGCCCGAGGCGCCGGTGGTCTTTACCAAGGCCTATACGTCCGTCATCGGGCCGGGCGCGTTCATTCCCGCGCACGAAACGGTGGCTTCCCAGCTGGATTACGAGGCCGAGCTGGCGGTGATCATCGGCAAGCCCGGGCGCGGCATCAAGAAGGCCGACGCGTTCGATCATGTGTTCGGCTACACCATCGTCAACGACTTCACCGCGAGGGATTTGCAGAAACTGCATCGGCAGTGGTTCCTGGGCAAATCGCTCGACGGCTTCTGCCCCATGGGTCCTTATGTGACCACGTCCGACGAGGTCGACGCCCGCAGCCTGGACGTGAAATGCTGGGTCAACGGCGAGCTGCGCCAGAGCGCCAATACCTCGCAGCTGATCTTCGACATTCCCACGCTGATCGAGACGATTTCGGCCGGCATCACTTTGTTGCCGGGCGACATCATCGCGACGGGCACGCCGGCCGGGGTGGGCATTGGTTTCTCGCCGCCGCGCTTCGTGCGTTCCGGCGATGTCATTCGCATCGAGATCCAGGGCCTGGGCCTGCTCGAGAACGCAGTAGCCTGATCCGCGGCGCCGGGAGTACGCAGGCGTCGCGAAAAAATTTCAAGAACGAGGAGACAAATCATGCGTGGAACAATTTTTGCGGTCCTGGCGTGCCTGACCGGCCTGGCGCTCGGGCCGTCGCAAGCGCTGGCCCGCGACAGCTACCCCGATCATCCCGTCACGATCGTCGTGCCTTTTGCGGCGGGCGGTTCGGCGGACGTCTATGCGCGGATCCTGGCGCAGGAACTGGGCAAGGCGACGGGGCAGTCTTTCATTGTCGAGGACAAGCCGGGCGCCGGCGCCGTGATCGGCACGCAGTACGCCGCCAAGGCCGCGCCGGACGGCTATACCCTGCTGGTGATTTCGAATACGCAGACGGTCAACGAATCGCTGCTCAAGCGGCGGCCCTACAAGCTGATGCGCGATTTCGCTCCCATCGCGCCGATCAACGAAGCGCCGCTGGTGCTGGCGGTGCGGAGCACGCTGCCTGCGCATAGCCTGGCCGACCTGATCCGCCAGGCCAAGGCCGAGCCCGGCAAGCTGAACTACGCATCGTCGGGCACGGGCACGCCCTACAACATGGCGGGCGAGCTCTTCAAGCGCATGGCCGGAGTGAACATCGTGCACATTCCCTACAAGGGCAGCAACGAGGCGCGCACCGACCTGCTGAGCGGACAGGTGGACATGATGTTCGACGCGGTCAGCACCATGGCCCCGCTGGTCGCCGGCGGCAGAGTGCGCGCGTTGGGCGTGACCGGCAAGACCCGGTCGGCGGTGCTGCCGGACGTGCCCACGATGGCCGAGGCCGGGCTGCCCGGCTATACCGCCACGCTATGGCTTGGCCTGCTTGCGCCCAAGGGCACGCCCAAGTCCGTCGTGGACATGCTCAATCGTGAAATCGGCAAGATCGCGCAGCGCGAGGACATACGCGCGGCCTGGGCCAAGAGCGGCGTGACGCCCATGCACATGTCGCCCGGCGAATTCACCCAATTTCTCAGGCAGGACATCGTCAAGTGGCATGAAATCGTCGATGCCGCGCATATTTCCGTGAACTGATCCGGGTTCATCGATAGCAATGGAGTGGTAATGGAATTGGTAATTTTCAGCGGCGGCGCCGCGAAGGCCGTGGCGACCGGCCTGCAGGGCGACTTCCAGGCGCAGCAGCGTTGCGCATTGTCCGCTACCTTCGGGGCCGTGGGACTGATGCGCGACAAGCTGCTGGCCGGCGAACCCTGCGATGTCCTGATCCTGTCGGCCTCGCTGATCGAGGCGCTGGAGCGGCAGGGCCACGTCGTCGCGGGCAGCGCCAGGAATCTGGGCGGCGTGGCGACCGGCGTGGCCGTGCGGTCTGGCGATCCGGATGTGCCCATCGGCGACGCCGATGCCCTGCGCGCCACGCTGTCGGCCGCGCAGGGTCTTTATGTTCCGCATCTGGGCAAGTCCAGCGCGGGCATTCATGTGGCAAGCGTGCTGCAGCGCCTGGGGCTGACCCAGGCCATGCACGGTCGCATACGCGAGTACCCGAACGGCGCGACCGCCATGCGCGAGATGGCCGTCGCGGCAGGCGACGGCCTGGTGGGTTGTACCCAGGTCACGGAAATTCTCTACACGCCAGGCGTGAAGCTGGTGGGCGAGCTGCCGCCGGGCTACGGCCTGGACACGGTATATACGGCCGCCGTGTGCACCCAGGCGCGGCAGCCTGAGCTTGCGGCCCGTTTTGTGCAGGCGCTGACCGGCGATGCATCGCGCCAGCTGCGCCAGACTGCGGGCTTCAAGCTCGATTTATGACTGGCTGGTAAGACCGCCCGGGCGATCCGCGCCTGGCCGGCCGATCATCCGTGCCTGCTGCCGGGCAGGCAGGCCGATGCGGCACCAGGGCTGCGCCGCCCAGTGGTGCGCCTCGAAAGCGTCGATGGCTTCTTCCTGGCGCAGCGTCATGCCCACCATGTCCAGCCCTTGCACCAGCATCTGCTTCTGGCGCGCCGGCAGCGAGAAGGCATGACGCCGGCCTGACGGCGTCAACACGACTTCGCTTTCGATGTCGATGGTCAATTGCTTGTCGCTGCCGCTCCCGATTTCGGCGGCAATGGCTTCGATCTCCCGCGCGGGCAGGACGACCAGCGGCAGCCGGTTGTTCGAGGCGTTGAAGTAGAAGATCTCGCCGTAGCTCGGCGCGATCACCGCTTCGAACCCGGACTGCTGCAGGCCCCACACCGCATGCTCGCGGCTCGAGCCGCAGCCGAAGTTTGAACCGCCCAGGAGGATCTTCGCGCCGCGGTATTCGGGGCGATTGAGCACGAACCGCTCGCGCACGCGGCCATCTGCGTCGAAGCGCAGGTCGTACAGCAGGCCGCGGGCCAGTCCCGACTTATCGATACCCAGCAGGAACTGCTTGGGCATGATCTGGTCGGTGTCCAGGTTGTTGATCGGCAGCGGCGCGCCGATGCCGGTGATCACGAGCGGTTCAGTCATGAGCGAACGCCTTGCGTAGGTCGACGATGCGGCCCGCGATCGCGGCGGCGGCGGCCATCGCGGGGCTCATCAGGTGGGTCTTGCTGCCGCGTCCCTGGCGGCCTTCGAAATTGCGGTTGGTCGTCGAGGCGCAGCGTTCGCCCGGCGCCAGAACGTCGTCGTTCATCGCCAGGCACATCGAGCAGCCCGGCTGGCGCCACTCGAATCCCGCCTCGATGAGAATCTGCGCAGTGCCTTCGCGTTCGGCCTCGTCGCGCACCATGCCCGAGCCGGGAACGACCATGGCGCGCACTGTCGGCGCCACTTTGCGCCCGCGCACCACTTCGGCGGCTGCGCGCAGGTCTTCGAGGCGGGCGTTGGTGCACGAGCCGATGAACACGCGGTCGATGGGCGTGCCTTCGATGGCCGCGCCCGCCGGCAGCCCGATGTAATCGAGCGCTTTGCGCAGCGTGGCGGCGTCCGGGCCGGATCCGCTCTGCTCTTCGGGTATGCGGCCGTCGACCGGCATCGCCTGGTCCGGACTGGTGCCCCAGGTGACATAGGGCGCGACGCTCGACGCATCGAACTGGTGCTCGGCCTCGAATCGCGCATCGTCGTCAGAGCGCAGTTGCGACCAGGCATCGCAGGCGGCTTCCAGCGCCCTGGCGTCCAGATCGCGCACCTTGCCGCGGACATAGTCCAGCGTCGTGCGGTCCGGCGCGATCAGCGCGGCGCGGGCGCCGGCTTCCACCGTCATATTGCACAGGGTCATGCGGGCCTCGGCGGACAGCGCGTCGATCGCCTGGCCTGCGTATTCGACCGCGCAGCCGCGCGCGCCTTGCGCGCCGATGCGCGCGATGATGTGCAGCACCAGGTCTTTGGAGGTGATGCCGCGCCCAAGCAGGCCGTCGACGACGATGCGCATGTTTCCGGCGACGCGGTAGACCAGCGTCTGCGTCGCCAGAACGTGCTCGACTTCCGAGGTGCCGATGCCGAACCCCAATGCGCCGAGCGCGCCGTAGGTGGTCGTGTGGCTGTCGCCGCACAGCACCACCATGCCGGGGCGGATGATGCCGAGCTCGGGCGCGATCACATGCTCGATGCCCTGCAGCCGATCATTGGTGTCGAAGAGGGGAATGTGGTGCCGCTCGCCGTTACGCTTCAGGAAAGCGCAGATGGCAGCACGAACGGGGCGAACGCAAACGACAATACCGGCACCGTAATTGGATTCACGTTGAACTCTAAAACGGTAATAGCGGAAAACGTCGCGCGCATCGAAGGACTCGGCCTTAATCGGAAGCGATTTCTTCGGGCGGTCATTACCCCGGCGTTTACCGGCGGTACGACACCAGCGATCCTCGTTCTGCTTTGGCCGCCGCCAAGCCGGCGGCCGCTCCCGCGGCGGTGGGACCCTTCGGGGCCTGTGAATACGCGCGGTTCTATCGGGACCCGCCGCAAGAGACCGGCTCCGGCGGGCGGAGCTGGTACGCCCGCGGTCAGAATTTTCTCGTGGCCTACACCGAACCCACCGAAGGCGCGATGCTGGCG
>CALGFL010000258.1 GCA_937881145.1 uncultured Bordetella sp. | reverse complement strand
AGCGCGAGCGCGGCCTGATGTTCCGCTCCGAACTCCCCGGCAACGACGGCATGCTGTTCGTCTTCGAAGCGCCCGAGAGGCAGTGCTTCTGGATGCACAACACGCCGCTGCCGCTGTCCATCGCTTTCATCGCCGACGACGGTGCCATCGTCAACATCGACGACATGGCCGCCGAAACCGACACCAGCCACTGCTCGCTCGAACCGGTACGCTATGCGCTGGAAATGGCGCAGGGATGGTTTACCGCCAAGGGAATCAAGGCCGGCGACAAGATCGAAAACCTGCCTTGAGCACGGGCTTTCAGTCTGGATTCCCAAAAAACGAACCGCCGCCGCGGCTTGCCCGGCGGCGGTTTGGCGAGCGCCCGGAATTTCAGACCCGCTCGAGGATCAGCGCGATCCCCTGCCCCACGCCGATGCACATTGTGCACAGCGCGTAGCGGCCGCCCGTGGCGTGCAGTTGGCTGACCGCCGTCGTGGCCAGGCGGGCGCCGCTGGCGCCCAGCGGATGGCCCAGGGCGATCGCCCCGCCGTTGGGGTTGACGCGCGGATCGTTGTCCGCAATGCCCAGTTGGCGCAGCACCGCCAGCCCCTGCGCGGCGAAGGCTTCGTTCAGCTCGATCACATCGAGCTGCCCCAGCGTCAGCCCCGTCTGGGCCAGCACCTTGCGCGTGGCCGGTTCGGGCCCCATGCCCATGATGCGCGGCGCGACACCGGCCGTGGCCATGCCCACCACGCGGGCGCGCGGCGTCAGGCCGTGCCGGGCCGCGGCCTTCTCGTCGGCCAGCAGCAGCGCCGCGGCGCCGTCGTTTACCCCCGAGGCATTGCCCGCCGTCACCGTGCCGCCTTCGCGCACCACCGGCTTGAGCTTGCCCAGAGATTCCAGGCTGGTCTGGCGCGGGTGCTCGTCCTTGGCGACCACGATGGGATCGCCCTTTTTCTGGGCGATGCTCACCGGCGTGATCTCGGCGTCGAAAAAGCCCGACTGCTGGGCGCGCACCGTCTTTTCCTGGCTGGCCAGGGCGAACTTGTCCTGGTCCTGGCGGCTGATGCCGAAATCGGTGGCCACATTTTCGGCCGTCTCGGGCATGGAATCGACGCCGTACTGGGCCTTTAGCAGCTTGTTGACGAAGCGCCAGCCAATGGTGGTGTCGTAGATCGACGCATTGCGCGAAAACGCCGTGTCGGCCTTGCCCATGACGAAAGGCGCGCGGCTCATGCTTTCGACGCCGCCGGCCAGCATCAGGCGGGTCTGGCCCGAGATGATCGCGCGCGCGGCCGAACCGACGGCATCCAGGCCGGAGCCGCACAGGCGGTTGATCGTCACGCCCGGCGCTTCGATGGGCAGGCCGGCCAGCAGCAACGCCATGCGCGCGACGTTGCGATTGTCTTCGCCGGCCTGGTTGGCGCAGCCGTACAGCATGTCGTCGAGCTCTTCCCATTTGACGCCCGGATTGCGCGCCATGAGCGCCTTCAGGGGAATGGCGGCCAGATCGTCGGCCCGCACCGGTGACAAGGCGCCGCCGTAACGGCCGAAAGGAGTGCGGATGGCGTCGCAAATGAAGGCATGCGTGGTCATGGTCTGTCTCTCGTCTAGGAATCGCGTGAAGGGGGTCTCATCCCGAAAGGGCTCAACCCCGCGATCTTACCGTGCCGGCCGGGCCGCAACACTCAGACCGCGTCCTCCACGGCCAGCGTCTGCCGCCGGAAGCGTCCGGCCACCAGATGGTAGAAGGGATGCGGGCTGAACTGCCTGGATACGACCGAGGCGCCCAGGGACGCGGCCAGCAGCCAGAACAGCATGGGCTGGCTGCCCGTCATTTCCATCACGACCACGCTGGCCGTAAGCGGCGCCTGCGTGGCGGCAGCCAGGAAGGCCGCCATGGACAGCAGCACCAGCACGCGCTGGTCCACGCCCGAGCCCAGCCAATGCCAGATCTGCGCGCCGACACCGGCGCCCGTCGTCAGCGCCGGCGTGAAGATGCCGCCGGGAATGCCGGCCCAATACGAGGCGACCGTGGCGAACAGCTTGGCCAGGCCGATGCCCGCCGCCGGCGCGGGCTGGCCGGCCAGCATGCCGGCCGCGACGTCGTAGCCGGTGCCGTACACGGCGCCGGCCGTCATCGCGCCCAGGCAGGCCATCACCAACCCCATCGCGGCCGCCATCCAGTAGGGATGGCGACGCGCGGCCGCGCTCAGCGAACGCGGCAGGCTACCCGCCAGGCCTCGTCCCAGGAGCCGGGCGAAGACGCCGCCCAGCACGCCGTTGATCAGGCAGCACAGCAGCGTCCAGCCCAGCATGCCGTGCGCGAAGGCCGTGCCTTCGAAATGGCCGAGATACGGGTTGTTGCCGGCCACGGCCACGACCAGGAAACCCGCCGTCAGCACGGCGATCAGCACGCTGCGCTGCCAGCGCAGCGAAATGCCGCGACCCAGCTCCTCGATGGCGAACACCACGCCGGCCAGCGGCGCGTTGAAGGCAGCCGCCAGGCCACCCGCGGCCCCCGCGGCGATCAGTTCACGCAGATCGAATTCGCGCAGCGGCACGCCCAGTCGCAGACACAGGCGGCTCCAGGCCAGCATCACCGCGGCGCCCACCTGGACGGAAGGTCCTTCGCGGCCGATCGACGCCCCCAGCACCATGCCCAGAAAAGTCAGCGGTATTTTCCAGACTGTCTGCAAAGAAACCAGCCGCCACTGCGCGCGGCCTGGCGGCAGGGACAACGCGCCGATCACCTGGGGAATGCCGCTGCCGCCCGCATAGGGCGCCAGGCGCACCGTAAGCCAGCGCAGCGCCGCCAGGCCCAGCGGCAGGACGATGAAGGCCAGCCAGCCGTACCGGGTTGCCCACTGGCGATTCCATGCCAGGGCAAGATCGGCCATTCTGGCAAAGCCCAAAGAAACCAGAGCCACCAACGCGGCGCCGATCAGCAGCAGAATCAGCCGCAGGCTTTTGCGCGACAGGCGCCGGGTATGGCGCAGCTTCTTGTGCACTTGGCTGCGCGCGCGGCCCAGCAGCGTGGTCGCGGACGAACGATCGGAAGTTTCCATGGGCAGGCGGCGATGAGAGCAGAAGCCAGACTGACCGCCAGGCCGGCAAAGAGTTCAAAAAAGCAAAACCCCGCACATCGTTCGATACGCGGGGTTCGAGTGGCTGCGCGCAAGGCCAGCTGGCGCGCAGGCGGCGGCGTTCAGCCGAGGTTCTTGGCGGCGAAGTCCCAGTTGACCAGGGCCCAGAAGTTTTCCAGGTACTTGGGGCGGGCGTTGCGGGTGTCGATGTAGTAGGCGTGTTCCCACACGTCGCAGGTCAGGAGCGGCACGTCGGCCGTGGTGAGCGGCGTGGCGGCGTTGCTGGTGTTGACAATGTCGAGCGAGCCGTCGGGCTTCTTGACCAGCCAGGTCCAGCCCGAGCCGAAGTTGCCCACGGCCGACTTGGTGAAGGCTTCCTTGAAGGCGTCGAACGAACCCCACTTGGCCTTGATGGCGTCGCCCAGCTTGCCGCTGGGCGCGCCGCCGCCCTGGGGCTTCATGCCGTTCCAGTAGAAGGTGTGGTTCCACACCTGGGCCGCGTTGTTGAACACGCCGCCCGAAGACTTCTTGACGATTTCTTCCAGCGACAGGTTTTCGAACTCCGTGCCGGGGATCAGATTGTTCAGGTTGGTGACGTACGCCTGGTGGTGCTTGCCGTAGTGGAATTCGAGCGTCTCTTTCGAGATGTGCGGAGCCAGTGCATCCATCGCGTAAGGCAGGGGGGGCAGAGTGTGGGCCATAGTGTTTCCTCGGAGTTTGTACGGTGCGGCTGTAACCGCGATCAAGCTGACCTATTGTATCGGCTAGTCCGTGGCGATGCGGTGAAAACCCCAATGCGATAAAACTTCATCGATCACACCATCAAATTCACCGGATCACTCATCAATTTCGCGCACCTGAGCCACATCGGCCAGCACTTCGCCACGCGCGAAAGCCAGCGTCAGGCGCTGGCCGGCCGCCACCTGCCCGGCATCGCGCACGATGGCGCCGCCGGGAGCGCGCACGATGGCATAGCCGCGTGCCAGCGTGTTGCGCGGGTCGAAGGCGCGCAACTGCGCGCCCGCCGCCGCCAGCCGCGCGCCGAGCGACTCCAGCCGGCGCGAGTGGGCGCGCATCAGCCGACCGGCCACGCCTTGCACGCGCTCATGCGCGCGCGCCGCGTCGGGCGCGCAATGGGCCAGGCGCTGCGCCAGCAGATCCACGCGGGAGGAACGGCGCTGCTGTGGCGCGCGCCAGGCCGTTGCCAGCCGATGCCGCAAGGCCGCCAGCCGTTCGCCTTGCCGGGCCAGCCGCTGCGCCGGGGAAACGAGTTGTGCGCCGGCCCGGTCCAGGCGCTGGGCAGCCTGGTCGAGCCGGCGGCGCTGGACGCGGGCCAGGCCCTGGGCCGCGTGATCGACGGCGCGCAGCAGCTCGGCGCGCGGCGCACAGGCCAGCTCCGCCGCCGCAGTAGGGGTGGGCGCGCGCACGTCGGCGACGAAATCCGCAATGGTGAAGTCGGTCTCGTGCCCCACTCCGCTGATAATGGGAATGCGGCTGGCCGCCACCTGCCGGGCCAGTTGCTCGTCGTTGAAACTCCAGAGATCCTCGATGCTGCCGCCGCCGCGCACCAGCAGCAGGGTATCGACCTCGCCGCGCGCGTTGGCCGCCGCCACCTGCGCCGTCAGCCGGGCTGCCGCGTCCGCCCCCTGCACGGGCGCCGGATAGACGATCACCGGCACCTGAGGCGCGCGCCGCGCCAGGGCCGACAGCACGTCGCGCAAGGCCGCGGCGTGCAGCGAGGTCACCACCCCGATGGCACGCGGCAGACGCACGGGTTCGCGCTTGCGCCCGGCGTCGAACAGCCCTTCGCCGGCCAGTTCCGCTTTCAGGCGCAGGAAGGCCTCGTACAAATTACCCAGGCCGGCCCGGCGCATGCCTTCGGCCTGCAGCTGGAAATCGCCCCGCGCCTCGTAGAGCGACACCCGCGCCCGGACTTCCACCTGGTCGCCCGGCTTGGGCACGAAACCCACCGCACTGGCGCGGCTGCGGAACATGACCGCCCGCACGGCGGCCCGGCTGTCCTTGAGGGTGAAGTACCAATGCCCGGAAGCGGCCTGCGTGAAGTTGGATATCTCGCCCCGGACCCATAGCAACGGGACGTTCTGCTCCAGCAACTGGCCCACGGCTTGGTTAAGCTGGGCGACAGTCAGGATATCCCGCCTAAATACGTCGTCTGTGACTGCAAATCCAATTGTCATAAGGCTTTCCAGGGAGGTATATGTCCACAGGGCGCTTGTAGCGGAGTTTTAAGATTGTCAAGTCTTTTACCCTGCCGCCATGACCGCCCGGAGACGCAATATTCTCCGTATAACTATTTGATTTATATAAACAAAAAATATTGTCCAACTTGACCTATTTCAGCGGGTTCCAGCGCCAGACCGCATGAAATCCGGCTCGCGGGCCAGTTCTGCACAGAATTATCCACATAAATTGTGGGTAACTGTCGACCCTCCCGGAATGCGCCGGCTTGCCTCGTCCCCGGACCGCCGATTACAGTCTCGCCTTGCAAGGCACGGCCGGCTGCATACTGTGCATATTCGGCCGTCTTCACGCCCTCTCTTACGTTGCACCGGAGCCTTTCGTTTTGCTAGCTCTCCTTGAAGCCGCCGGCTGGCCGATCTGGCCGCTGCTCGCCACCTCCGTCCTGGGGCTGGCCCTGATCGTGGAACGCCTCCTGTCGCTGCGCCGCAGCCTGGTGATGCCCCGCGACCTGATCGAACAAATCCGCGACATGCTGCGCAACCACCAGGACGACGCCGAAGCCCTGACGCAGCTCGAGCGCAATTCGCCACTGGGCCGGATACTGGCCGAGGTGCTGCGCCAGCGCGGCCTGCCCCGCGCCGATGTGCGCATGGCGGTCGAGGACGTCGGCCGCTCCGTAGCCCACGACCTGGGCCGCTACGTCCCCGCCATCGGCACCATCGCCGCCATCGCCCCCCTGATGGGCCTGTTCGGTACAGTGGTCGGCATGATCGAGATCTTCAGCGCCTACTCGCCGGGCGTCAGCGATCCGGCGCAATTGGCGCACGGCATTTCGGTGGCCCTCTACAACACTTGCTTCGGCATTCTCATCGCCATCCCGGCCATGATCGCGCACCGCTACCTGCGTTCACGTGTCGACAACCTCCTGAACGCCATGGAACTGACGGCCGGCAAGCTGGCCCGCCATCTGGCCTCCCTGGAGTCGCGCGCATGAATTTCCGGGGCAGCGACCGCGGCCGCGACGATGTCGAGATCAATCTGATCCCGCTCATCGACGTATTGCTTGTCATATTGATCTTTCTGGCGGCGACCACCTCGTTCGCCCACTTCACCCGGCTCAAGATCACCTTGCCGCAAGCGGCGGCCGAGCAACAGGAGTCCGCCCCGCTGCAGATCGCCATCAGCCAGGACGGCCACTACGCGCTCAACGGCAATCTGATCGACGGCAGCACGACGGCCGACATCGCCCGGGCGCTCACCCAGGCCGCGCAGGGCCAATCATCGCCCCTGCTCATGATCAACGCCGATGCCCAGGCCACGCACCAGTCCGTCGTCAACGTGATGGAAGCGGCCCGGCAGGCCGGCATCGTGCGACTCAATTTCGCCGCCCAGACCAGCCAATGAGCGATGCCCGGCCGGCGCATAGTCCTTACGGCATGAACAGACTCTTGTGAACGTCCGTGCTTACCTCCAGCGGCAATGGCAGGAAAACGGGCTTCTGGCGCGCCTGCTGGCTCCCCTGTCCTGGCTCGCGGGCCAGGCCGTGGACGCCAAGCGCAAGGCCTACCGCAGCGGGCGCAAGACCGCCTGGCGCGCGCCGGTGCCCGTGGTAGTGGTCGGCAATCTCTACGTGGGAGGTACGGGCAAGACGCCGGTCGTGATCGCGATCGCGCAAGGCTTGTACGCGCAGGGCTGGACGCCGGGCGTGGTCAGCCGCGGCTACGGCGCGCGCATCGGCCGCGAACCGCGCGTCGGGTTGGGCGCGAACCTGGATCCGGCCAATTACGGCGACGAGCCGGCGCTCATCGCCCGCGCCGCCGCCGTGCCCGTGGCCGTGCATCCCAAGCGCGTCCTGGCCGCGCAGGCCCTGCTGCGTGCCTGCCCCGAAGTCGACGTCATCATCGCCGACGACGGCCTGCAGCACCTGCAACTGGCACGCGACGTGGAAATCGTGGTGCAGGACGAACGCGGCCTGGGCAACGGCCGCCTGCTGCCCGCGGGCCCGCTGCGCGAACCGCCGGCCCGCCTGCGCGAAGTCGACGCCGTCATCACCAATCTCGGTCCGTCATCTGCAGACGCGCAACCGGCGCGCGCTTGCGGCACGGACGCGATGGCTGCGCAACAGGCGGTGATCCACGCCGGCCCCCTGGAGCTGTCCATGCGGCTCGAACCCGGGCCGGCGCGCCATCTGGTGCATGGCAATACACGCTCCCTGGCCGATTTCGCCTCCGGCCCACCGGTCGCGGCGGCGGCTGGCATCGGCAATCCGCAGCGCTTCTTCGACACGCTGCGCGCGGCCGGCGTCACCCTGGCCGAAACGCTGCCCCTGCCCGACCACTACGCTTATGCCGACTCGCCTTTCGGCGCGCTGCGTTCCGAGCAGATCCTCGTCACCGCCAAAGACGCCGTCAAATGCGGGCGCCTGAGCGATCCGCGACTGTGGGAAGTCGGCGTACATGCGCGCTTCGAACCCGTCGATCTGACGGCGTGGCTGAACACGGCCATCGCGCGCAAAGCCGGCCGCGATCGCGGCTGAGCCGGGCCGACCCCGGCTTTCTGATTTAGAATGACAGCCATGGAATCCCGCCTGCTCGACATTCTCGTTTGCCCCTTGTGCAAGGGCCGTCTGCAATTCGACCGCGCGCAGGCCGAACTCGTCTGCCAGGCCGACCGAATGGCCTTTCCTGTGCGCGACGGCATTCCCGTCATGCTGGAATCCGAGGCGCGCGACCTCGACGCGGCACCCGCCACGACCTCTGCGGCCTAGGCTGCGCCGCGTCGTGGACTACACCGTACTCATCCCCGCCCGAGCCGCTTCGACCCGCCTGCCGGACAAACCGCTGGCCGACATCGCCGGCAAACCCATGGTCGTGCGCGTGGCCGAACGCGCCAGCCAGTCTGGCGCCGGCCGCATCCACGTGGCCACCGACGACGCGCGGGTGCTGACCGCCGTCCAGGCACACGGCTACAGCGCGCTGATGACCCGCGCCGACCACGCCACCGGCACCGACCGCCTGTCCGAAGCCGTGCAGCAGCTGCGCCTGCCCGACGATGCCGTGGTGGTCAACGTGCAAGGCGACGAGCCGCTCATCGAACCCGAATTCATCGACGCGGTCGCCGCATGCCTGGCCACCTCGCCCTGGGCCGACATCGCCACCTGCGCCTGCCCGATCGCCAACGCCGAAACGCTCTTCAACCCCAACGCCGTGAAAGTGGTGTGCGCCCAGGACGGCCGCGCCCTGTACTTCTCGCGCGCGCCCATACCCTGGGCCCGCGATGAGTGGGGCTCCCACGCCCCGCCTTCCGGGCTTGCGTCCCTGCCGACAGGTTTCCCTGCTTTGCACCACATCGGCATCTACGCCTATCGCGTTTCGTTCCTGCGCCGCTTCCCGCAACTGCCGCAAGGCGCGCTGGAAAAATTCGAATCGCTCGAGCAGTTGCGCGCCATGGAATACGGCCACGCCATCGCGGTGCACCGCGCGGCCCAGGCCCCCGCGGCCGGCGTGGACACGCCCGCCGACCTGGAGCGCGTCCGGGCTTGGTACGCGGCAAATCGGTTATAAAACTTCATTAATCCGCGTTGTTCGCGCACTGCGCGAGCAACCCAAAAAAAACACAACATCCCCATTAGGAGCCAAACAATGCGTCTCATCCTGCTTGGACCGCCCGGCGCCGGCAAAGGCACTCAAGCCGCTTTTCTGACCCAGCGCTACGGCATCCCGCAGATCTCGACGGGCGACATGCTGCGAGCCGCCGTCAAGGCCGGCACCCCGCTGGGCCTGGCCGCCAAGAAAGTCATGGACGCGGGCGGCCTGGTATCGGACGAGATCATCATCGGCCTGGTACAGGACCGCCTCAAGCAGCCCGACTGCGCATCCGGCTATCTCTTCGACGGCTTTCCCCGCACCATCCCGCAGGCCGACGCCCTGAAAAACGCCGGCGTCAAACTCGACTACGTCGTCGAGATCGAAGTGCCCGACAGCGACATCATCACCCGCATGAGCGGCCGGCGCGTGCATCCGGCCAGCGGCCGTTCCTACCATGTGGTGTTCAACCCGCCCAAGGCCGAAGGCAAGGACGACGTCACCGGCGAGCCGCTGGTGCAGCGCGACGACGACCGCGAGGAAACCGTGCGCAACCGCCTGAACGTCTACCAGCAGCAGACGCGCCCGCTGGTCGACTACTACTCGAGCTGGGCGGCCCGCGAAGCCGCCGCCGCGCCCAAGTACCGCGAGATCTCCGGCGTGGGCAGCGTGGACGAAATCACCCAGCGCCTGCTGGGCGCCCTGCAAGGCTGAGCGGCGCCCGGCGCGGCACACCCTGCAATCACCCAACACGGAATCAGGCAAGGCAAATCACATGGAAATCGCGAACAAGGTATTCATCGTCACCGGCGGCGCGTCCGGCCTGGGCGCCGGCACCGTGCGCATGCTCACGGCCAACGGCGCCAAGGTCGTCATCGCCGACCTGCAGGACGAGCCCGGCCAGGCCCTGGCCAAGGAACTCGGCCAGCACTACGTGCACTGCGACGTCACCCAGGAATCCGACGGGATGGCCGTGGTCGCCAAGGCCAAATCGCTCGGCCCGCTCTTCGGCCTGGTCAACTGCGCCGGCGTGGCCCCCGCCGCCAGGATCGTCGGCAAGGACGGCGCGCATTCGCTTGCCCTTTTCCAGAAGGTCGTCTCGATCAACCTGATCGGCAGCTTCAACATGATGCGCCTGGCCGCCGAGGCCATGGGCGCCACCACGCCCGAACCCACCGGCGAGCGCGGCGTGCTCATCAGCACCGCCTCGGTCGCGGCCTACGACGGCCAGATCGGCCAGGTCGCCTACGCCGCCTCCAAGGCCGGCGTGGTCGGCATGACCCTGCCCATCGCGCGCGACCTGGCCCGCACGGGCATCCGCTGCATGACCATCG
>CALGFL010000257.1 GCA_937881145.1 uncultured Bordetella sp. | reverse complement strand
CTGCACAAACACACCACAAGATCGCAGCAAGAGGAGACACCACATGCTTCGTCGCTTTTTATCCCTGGCCCTGTTGACCCTGGGCATGCTATGCGCCACCGCGAGCGCCGAAGAGCCGCCTTTGCGGCTGGTCGTGGGCTTTGCCGCGGGCGGCGGCGTGGACATCCTCGCCCGGCTTCTGGCCAAGCAATTGAGCGGTCCGCTGGGGCGGGCCGTGATCGTCGAAAACCGCCCCGGCGCAGGCGGCACCATCGCGGCCGATTATGTCTCTCGCGCCGAACACGACGGCAACACGCTGCTGTTCGGCGATACGTCGCTGATGATCGCGCCCTTCATCTATCCGCACCTGAACTACGACTGGCACAAGCTCACGCCCGTCGGCATGGTGGGCCAAGCCGTGCTGACCGTGTCCGTGCCCGGCGACAGCCCCTTCCACACCTTGCCGGAGCTGCTGCAAGCGGCACGGCAGGCGCCCAACCGCTATTCCTACGCGTCGGTGGGCGTGGGTTCCATCCACCACCTGGCCGGCGAACTGCTCAAGCGCGAAGCCCACGTCAGCCTGGTGCACGTGCCCTACCGGGGCGCTGCCCCGGCCACGCAGGACCTGGTCTCGGGCCAGATTCCCGTGGCCATCGCCAGCCTGCCTTCCGTGCTGCCGCAGCTGCAGGCGGGCCACGTGCGCATCCTGGCCGTGATGACGGCCAAGCGCTTTCCCACCGTGCCCGACATCCCGACGGTGGCCGAGACCCTGCCCGGTTTCGAGGCCACGCCCGCGCTATTCCTGCTGGCCCCTGCCGGCACGCCCGCCAAGGCCTTGAAGGCCCTGGAAACCGCGCTGCCCACCGTGCTGAACACGCCCGAACTGCAGCACCAATATCTCGAGCAGGGCTCGCAGGTGCGCTATATGCCGGCCGGCAAGTTGGCCGACTGGATGAAGGCCCAGCAAGCCCATTGGGGCGGGCTCATCCACGATGCCCATCTGACCTTCAACAACCCCTGAATCCCACGTATATCGCCATTCCATGACCGACAGCAACGCACCGCGCATCGGCCTCATCGTGCCGCCCGCGACCGGGGAGGTGCCCTTCGAGGGCCCCGCTCTCTACGGCTCGCGCATCGCCTTTCACGCCCGCGGCCTGGGCCTGGGATCCGTCACGCCGGCCGGATACGACGAAGTGATCGAATCGGTCGTCGGCCATGCCCGCGCACTGGCCGAGCAAGACATGCGCGCCATCTCGCTGATGGGTACCTCGCTGAGTTTTTATCGCGGCGCCGGATTCACCCGGGAGCTGCGCGAACGCATGCGCGAAGCCACCGGCCTGCCCTGCACGACCATGAGCCACGCCGTGATCAACGGCCTGGCAGCCACCGGCGTGCGCCGCGTGGCCGTGGCCACGTCCTACATCGACGACGTCAACGAACGGCTGGCCGCCTATCTGCGCGACGAAGGCCTGGAGGTCACTGCCGTCGAAGGCCTGGGGATCAGCGGCGTGCAGGCCATGGGCCAGGTGAAATCCGACACCCTGGTGGACCTGTGCCTGCGCGTGCACGCCGCCGCGCCGGACAGCGAGGGCATCCTGCTCTCGTGCGGCGGCCTGCGCACGCTGGAGGTGACGCTGCAAGTCGAGCGCCGGCTGGGCGTGCCCCTCATATCGAGCTCGCCGGCCGGCTTCTGGGATGTGGTCCGTCTGAGCGGCCTGGACCCGCGCTCGCCCGGGCACGGGCGGCTGCTGCACGTGCAATGAGCCCGGGCGCCATGCGCCGCCCCCATGCGGGTTTCAGCTGCCTTCCAGCCCGCAGCCCGGCAGATCGCTCACCAGGCTGGCCTGCGTGACGTTGCTGCCCGGCGCCACGTCGCGCGTCAGCCAGACATTGCCGCCGATGGTCGAGCCCTTGCCGATGACGACCCGGCCCAGGATGGTGGCGCCGGCATAGATCACCACATCGTCCTCGATGATGGGATGCCGCGGCAGGCCCTTCTTCAGTTCGCCGTTCTGGCCCGGCGGAAAGCGCTTGGCGCCCAGCGTCACCATCTGGTAGAGGCGCACGCGGTCGCCGATGATGGCGGTCTCGCCGATCACCACGCCCGTGCCGTGGTCGATGAAGAAGCTCTTGCCTATGGTCGCGCCGGGATGGATGTCGATGCCGGTCTCGGCATGCGCGATCTCGGCCACGATGCGCGCCAGCATCGGCGCACCCAGCCGGTACAGCACATTGGCCAGGCGATGATGGATCATCGCCGTCACGCCCGGATAGCACAGCAGCACCTCGTCGACGCTGCGCGCGGCCGGGTCGCCCTGATAAGCCGCCGTCACGTCCAGGTCGAGCGCGCGCCGCAGCGCGGGCAGCTCGGCGCCGAACTGCCGCACGATCTGCACGGCATGCGCCATGGTCTCGTCGTACGAACGCGGCTCCTGGCGGCCCAGGTGGCGCAGTTCCAGATAGGTCTGGCGCAGCAGGGAATCGAGCGCATCGCCGAGGGTGTGGCCGACGTAGAAATCTTCGCTTTCCTCGCGCAGCTCGATGGGGCCGAGCCGCATGGGGAACAGCGCGCCGCGCAGTTGCGCGACGATCTGGCGCAGGCTGTCCTGCGAGGGAAACTCGCGGCCCGCCGAGGTTTCGCGCAGACGGCCGTGCGGTCCGCGCCAATCGACTCGCGCCGCGCGCAGGCCCGAAACGATGCCGTCCAGATTCCAGTTGGGGCCCCAGGAAGGGCTGCTCATAACCATTTCTCCTGCGTTTCGATGCGCCCAATGTAACCGCACCGGCCGCAGCGGCCCGTGGCAGCGCGACAAGGCATCAGGGTTTTCGGCGTACGCGCGGGCGGCATACGCGCAGGCGGCCACATCCGTTTTGCTACCATGAACCCGTCGCCCCACGCTTTCCTGCCCGCGCTTTCCTATCCGGCATGACGCCTCCCCGCCCGCTCTTCATCAACCGTCTGTTCGAGGGCCTGATCGATCCGTTCCGGCCGGCGCAAGATGCCATGCCGCCCGACAGGCTGACCCGCTTCTATGCGCACTACCTGCGCCAGGTCAGGGGCCCCTTGCTCTTGCTGGTGGTCGTCGGCCTGCTGTCCGCCTAGTTGGGCGTGGCGCTGTTCGATTTTCTCGGACGCATCGTGGACTGGGTCGGCGCGGCCTCCAAGAGCGCGTCCGGCAGCAGCTTCTTCGAGGCCCATGGCCGCATGCTGTGGCTGATGGCCTTCGTCACGCTGATCCTGCGCCCGGTGCTCACCGGCCTGCACGACCTCCTGGTGCACCAGACGCTCACGCCCGGCCTGGCCACCCTGGTGCGCTGGCAGAACCACCGCTATGTGCTCAAACAGGGCCTGGCCTTCTTTCTCAACGATTTTGCCGGCGGCATCGCCAACCGCATCCTCCAGACGGGCGTCGCGCTGCGCGATTCGGCGGTTTCGGCGCTGGACGCCATCTGGCACGTGCTGATCTACTCGGTCACCTCGCTGGTGCTGTTTGCCCGGGCCGACTGGCGCCTGACCCTGCCGCTCATCATCTGGATCGTGGGCTACATCGCCGCGCTGGTCTATTTCGTGCCGCGCGTGAAGCACCGCGCCACCGTCGCATCGAGTTCGCGCGGCAAGCTCATGGGCCGCATCGTCGACGGCTACGGCAATATCGGCACGCTCAAGCTCTTTGCGCACAACCGGTTCGAGGAAGAATACGTGCGCGAGGCCATGGCCGAGCAGACCGGACAGGCGCAATATGCCGCGCGCATGATCACCGGCATGGGCCTGGTCATCGCGGCGCTCAACGGCATCCTGATCGCCGGCACGCCCGGCCTGGCGCTGTGGCTGTGGTCCAGCGGCCGCATGTCGGCCGGCGTGATCGCGCTGGCCACGGGCCTGGCCATACGCATCAACAATATGTCGGGCTGGATCATGTGGGTGGTCAACGGCATCTTCGAGAACCTGGGCGTCGTGCAGGACGGCATCCACACCATCTCGCGCCCGCGCGTCGTGGCCGACGCCCCCGATGCGCAAGACCTGCGCGTTGCGCACGGCGGCATAAGGTTCGAGGCCGTGTCCTTTCACTACGGCAGGCCTTCGGGCGTCATCGACCGCCTGACCCTGAGCATCGAGCCGGGCGAGAAGATAGGCCTGATCGGCCCCTCGGGCGCGGGCAAGTCCACGCTCGTCAACATCCTGCTGCGCCTGTACGACCTGGACGGCGGGCGCATTCTCATCGACGGCCAGGACATCTCCGGAGTCCGCCAGGAAAGCCTGCGCTCGCAGATCGGCGTAGTCACGCAGGACACCTCGCTGCTGCACCGGTCGATACGCGACAACATGCGCTACGGCAAGCCCGACGCCAGCGACGAGGAAATCATCCATGCCTTGCGCCAGGCGCAGGCCGATGGCTTCGTCTCGAACCTGATCGACCTGCAAGGCCGCACCGGCCTGGACGCGCACGTGGGCGAACGCGGCGTGAAGCTCTCCGGCGGCCAGCGCCAGCGCGTCGCCATCGCCCGCGTGCTGCTCAAGAACGCGCCCATCCTGATCCTGGACGAGGCGACCTCGGCGCTGGACTCCGATGCCGAAGCCGCCATTCAGGAGAATCTGGAGACCCTGATGCGCGGCAAGACCGTGATCGCCATCGCCCACCGCCTATCGACCATCGCCCGCCTGGACCGCCTGGTGGTGATGGACGAGGGCCTGATCGTGGAGACCGGCACGCATGCCGAACTGGTCGCCAGAAACGGCTTGTATGCGCGGCTGTGGCGGCATCAATCGGGCGGCTTGATACACGACCCGAATGCGCCGCCGCAAGACGCTTGATCTTTCTTCAGACCGGCCGGCTTTCGGCCAGCGTCTTGCGCAAGACCTCGCCCAGCTCGCCGGGCGAGAACTTCGGGATATAGGCCGAGGCGCCGGCGTTTTTCACGTGCGCTTCGTTGGCCGTTCCCGTCAATGAGGAATGAATGACGACGGGGATGTCCCTGAGCTGCGCATCCGCGCGGATCCGGCGGGTGAGCATGAAGCCGTCCATCTCCGGCATCTCGAGGTCGGTCAGCACCAGGGCGATCTTGTCGCGCACGCGCCGGCCCTGCTTTTGCGCATTGCCCGAAATTTCCTGCAGCACGTTCCAGGCTTCCTGGCCGGTCTTGGTCATGATGTAGTCCAGACCGAGCGCCTGCAGCGACTCTTCGATCATCTTGCGGGCAAAGCCCGAGTCGTCCGCCGCGAGCACCTTCGAGCCGGGGGGAATCTTCACCACCGTGCCCAGCTCCGCGGGATCGACGTCCGGGTGCTGCGACGGGAACACGTCGCGCAGCACCTGCTCGACGTCGATCACCTGGGCAAGCCGGGAATCGGCCGTATTGCCGTCGATACGCGCCAGGCTCGTCACGGAGCTGCCGCCTATGGCCAGTTCGGCCGACAGCACCTGGTTCCATTCGAGCCGCACGATGTCGTCGACTTCTTCGACCGCAAAGGCCTGCACCGTGCGCGCGAACTCCGTGACCAGCAGCAGGTTCAGCCCGCGGGTCGGATCGCAGCCCATCACTTTCGACAGGTTGATGACGGGCATGACTTGCCCGCGGATATCGACGGCCCCCAGCACGAACTCCGAGGAGCCCGCGATCGGCGTGACCGACGGAATCTGCATGATCTCGCGGATCTTGAAGATATTGATGCCGTAAAGCTCGTGCTGGTCGCCCCCGCCCGGGGCGGCGCCGAGCCGGAACAGCAGAAGCTCGAACCTGTTCGTACTGGTCAGGTTGGCGCGTTCGTCGACCAAGCGGCTGTGCGTGTCCATCTATCGTCCCGTTTCCTGTTCTTGAATTTTCTTAACGGTTCAGAATAAACGACTCTTTAGCCGCCTGCCGGATGTCTATGGAATTCCCTAGTCTCCAGCCAGGATCAGATCGGCCGCCTTCTCGCCGACCATGATGGCCGCGGCGTTGGTGTTGCCCGACACCAGCGACGGAAAGATCGAGGCGTCGGCGACGCGCAGGTTGCTCATGCCATGCACCCGCAGGCGGGGGTCGACCACGCAGGTATCCGGGTCGGGCCCCATGCGGCACGTTGAGCATGGATGAAAAACGCTCCAGGCGTTCTCCCGGATATCCTGCGCGAGCGCTTCGTCGGTCCGGCATTGCCGGCCCGGCCGCAACTCGTGCTCGATGATCGCCGCCAGCGCAGGCATGCGCGCCAGTTCGCGGATCAAGCGCACTCCCTGCAGCAACTCGTCCATGTCCGCTTGGCTGGACAGGTAATTCGGCTGGATTTCGGGCGCTTCGAACGGGTCGGCCGAACGCACCCGCACGTAGCCCCGGGAAGCCGGGCGGCAATTGGACACCCCGAGCAGAAAGGCCGGGAACGGATCGGGGTTCATCAAGGGCCGTGTGCCCGGCGCCGCCCGGGTATAGCTGACCGGGGAGAAATACAGCTGCATATTGGGCTGCGCCAGATCCGGCGCGGTCTTGAAGAAGCCGCCGGCCTGATTGACGCTCAGGCTCAAGGGGCCGCGCCTGAACGCGATGTACTGCATCCCGGCCGCCAGCTTGCCCCACCATGGATGCAGTTCGTCGTTCAGGGTCTTCTTGCGGCTGCGGAACAGGTAATCCACGCCGATATGATCCTGCAGGTTCATGCCCACCGCGGGGCTCTCGCACACGATGCCGATGCCCGCCGCCTGCAGGACCTGGCAGGGCCCGATGCCCGAGAGCTGCAGCAATTGCGGCGAGTTGATGGCGCCGCCGCAGAGTATGACCTCTTTGTTGGCCATCGCCCGCAGGCGCCGGCCGCCGCGCTCGTACTCCACGCCGATCGCGCGCCCGGCCTGGCAGAGCACTTGGGTGGCATGGGCATGCGTGCGCACCTGCAGATTCGGCCGGCGCATGGCCGGATGCAGGTATGCCCGGGCCGTCGACATGCGCAAGCCGTCCTTGACCGTCAGCTGATACAGGCCGACGCCGTCCTGCCGCGCGCCGTTGAAATCGGGGTTGCGGTCCAATCCGGCCTGCCGGCCCGCTTCGATGAAGTCCTGGCAGATCGGATGCAGATCGCGCGAGACGTCCGCCACATGCAGCGGCCCGCTGCCGCCGTGATAAGGCCCCGCGCCCAGCGCGTTGGTTTCCGAGCGGATGAAATACGGCAGGACATCCTTGTAGGCCCAGCCCGGATTGCCGGCCCGTTCCCAGGCGTCGTAATCCAGGGCGTTGCCGCGTATATAGACCATGGCATTGATGGCGCTGGAGCCGCCCAGCACCTTGCCGCGGGGCCAATAGCTGGGATGCCCGTTCAGGCCCGGCACGGGCTGCGTCGTGTAGCGCCAATTGACGGCCTGCTGGTAGTACGTCTTGCCGTAGCCGATGGGCACCTGCACCCAGAAACGCCGGTCGCTGCCCCCGGCCTCGATCAGCAGAACCCGATGGCGGCCGTCCGCGCTCAGGCGGTTCGCCAGGACGCAGCCGGCCGAGCCCGCGCCGACGATGACGTAGTCGTAATCAGCCATGCCCGATCATATGCGCAGCGTCACGTTCTTGACGCGGCAGTAATTGCGCAAGGCCTCCAAGCCCTTCTCGCGGCCGAAGCCCGACAGCTTGTTGCCGCCGAACGGGGTGTAGATCCCGCCGGCGAAGTACTGATTGACGCTGATCTGCCCGGCGTCGATGTCCCGCGCAAGGCTCAGGGCCTTCTGGATGTCCCGCGTGTAGACGCAGGCCACCAGGCCGTAATCGCAGTCGTTGGCGACGGCCAGCGCCTCTTCTTCGTCCTCGACCACTTGCACGGCCAGGACCGGTCCGAAAATTTCTTCGACCGCGACGGGGTCCTCGGCCGGCACCTCGTCCAGGACGGTCGGCCTGAAGAACCAGCCCGCGCCGCTGTCGGGATCGACTGCGCGTTCGCCCCCCGCGGCCACGCGGATGCCGCGCGCCCTTGCGCCGTCGACCATCCCGGCGATCCGGTCCAACTGCCGCAGGGAATTGATCGCGCCGACGTTGGGGTTCTTCAGGCCATGGCCCAAGGTCAGCGCCTGCGCCCTGGCGATGAATTTTTCCAGGAATGCCTCGTGCACGCGCCGCTCGATCACCAGCCGCGATCCCGCCGAACAGACCTGGCCGGCGTTCAGATAGATGGCTTCGAGCATGTCCTGCACGGCATGGTCCAGGTCGCAATCGGCCAGCACCACGGCCGGGGATTTGCCGCCCAGCTCCAGGGTGACGCTGGCGACGTGGTCGGCGGCATTGCGCATGACCTGCTTGCCCGTGGCGACCGACCCCGTGAACGTGATGTGGCGCACCGCCTCGTGGCGGCTGAGCGGATCGCCCACGGCCTGCCCCGTGCCCGTGACCACGTTGCACACGCCCTCGGGCAGGCCCGCCTGGTGCAGCAGGTCCGCCAGCATCAGGGCCGTGAGCGAGGTGGTTTCGGCCGGCTTGACGATGGCCGTGCATCCTGCCGCCAGCGCCGGCGCCACGCCCCGCGCCATGGTGAACAGGGGGAAATTCCAGGGCACGATGTGCGCGGTCACGCCCACCGGCTCCAGCAGGTTGTAGGAAACGAATTGGCTGCCCAGCGGAATCGCATCGCCCTGCAGCTTGTCCGCCGCGCCGCCGTAGTAATCCAGCAGCCGGGCCGCGGTCTGGACGTCGTCGCACGACTCGGACAGCGGCTTGCCCGAATCGAGCGTCTCCACCACGGCCAGGCGGTCCGCGTGCGCACGGACCATCGCGGCGCCCTGGCGCAGCACCCGGGCGCGCTCGGTGGGGTCGGCGCGGCTCCAGACATTCTTGAACGCGTACGCGCAAGATTCGGCGGCAATGTCGACGTCGACCCGGCCGCAGGCCGCGACCCGGGCAAACGGCTTGCCCGTTCCCGGATCGAAGGTTTCCATCCATTCGCCCGAGGCCGGCGCGCACCAGCGGCCGTCGATATAGGACCGGTCCGGCAAATCGGGCAAGGTGCCGGTGCTCAGCGCCTGCTGGACATAGTCTTCGAGCTTCATCGTCGGCTTTCCTTTGTGCGAAGCAGGGCCCGCGCTCCTGCTATTCGATCCGGCTTATCCGGTAATCGGCGTGCTCCAGCCATGACGGATTGATCTGCACGCCCCAGCCCGGCCCCTGCGGAATCTGCACCTTGCCGTCCCTGGCCACCGGAAATTCCGAGTAGATGCCGTATTGCCAGGGGTAGTAGTCGGCCTGCTCGATGGAGAATTCGACATAGGGGCCTGCGTTTTCGATGGCGCCCATCAGATGCAGGGTAAAGATGGTGACCAGCGACAGATTGGCCGAATGCGGCGTGCACGGCAGGCCGGCCGCCTGCGCCATCCTGGCCACGCGCAGCGTGCGGGCGATGCCGCCCAGATAGCAGATGTCGGGCTGCACCACGTCGACCACGCGCGATTCGATCATGTGCTTCCAAAGCGCCAGGTTGTTGTCCTGTTCGCCGCCCGTCACGTCCAGCGTGAGCGTCTCGGCCACGCGCCGGGTCCAATCCAGCTCCCAATACGGGCAGGGTTCTTCGAAATGGCATATGCCGTTGGCCTGCAGCATGCGGCCCACCTCGATCGCCTGGTCCGGGCTGTAGCAGCTGTTGGCGTCGACCAGAAGATCCGCCTCGTCGCCCAGCGCGGTGCGTATCGCGGGAATGATCGCCTCGGTCCTGCCGGGCCATTCGTCGCGGCCATGGCCGCATTCCGAACCGATGCGGAACTTGAAGGCATCGTAGCCGTGCCGGTCCCGCAGGCGCAGAAAGCGCTCGGCTTCCTGCGCGGGGGTAATGTCGCGCTTCATGCTGGAGGCATAGACGCGGATGGGCCGCGGCGTGCCGCCCAGCAGCTCGCACACGCTCTTGCCCTGCAGCTTGCCGTGCAGGTCCCAGATCGCCGTGTCCAGCCCGCCGAGCGCCCGGCACATATACGAGCCCGGGAATTTGTATTCCTTCTCGTAGACGCGATCGAGCAGATCGTCCAGCAGCGAAAGCGCGGAAATATCCTGCCCCAGCGCATGGACCGCCACCTGCCGATGCAGCACCGTGGCGGCAATATCGGCGTGATAGGGCGACAACTGCCCCCATCCCTGCGCGCCATCGTCCGTGCGCACGCGCACCAGGCCCACGTCCGCGGTGCTGAAGGTTTCTATGCTCAGTATCTTCATAGTGGGTCCGTTGGTTCCGGCATCGCATCCAGAGTTCGACCGTTCGCAAAATGGTAAGCAACAAGCGGTCTGCCGTTAATATCCATTCTGGATAAATTGAGATACCACTTCGGGAATCCAGCCATGGTGAAAATCGCGGGCGGCGCGCTGTTGGCATCCATCGCCATAGACCGCAAATCGTCGCAGACGATCAGCACCCAGATCTACGCCGCCATCCGCAAGATGATCTTCTCCGAAGTGCTGCGGGCCGGCGAGCGCCTGCCCTCGAGCCGCACGCTGGCCCTGGAGCTCGACGTTTCGCGCACCACCATCAATTACGTCTTCGAACGCCTGACCGAAGAAGGCCTGATCGACTCGCGCACCGGCGCGGGGTCTTTCGTTTGCGAGACCCTCGGCTCGCACCTGCAGAAACTGCCCGCGCCGTCCACCGATATGCTGGCCCGGCGGCGCGACAACCTGCGCCTGTCGCGCGACATCGAGCAGGCGATGGACCGCTTCGTGCCGCGCATCCCGCACGAAAAAAGAGCCTTCACGACCGGCATGCCGGCCTTCGATTCCTTTCCGATGGCGCAGTGGTCCCGGCTCATCTCGCGCCATTACCGCGAAAAGCGCGACATGGTCATGGGCTACGGCGATCCCGAAGGCTACTTTCCGCTGCGCCGGGCCATCGCCAATCACCTGCGGGCCAACCGGGGGCTGGCCTGCGAGCCCGGGCAGGTGTTCATCGTCAGCGGCGCGCAGCAGGCCTTCAATCTCAATTGCGCAGTCCTGCTCAACCCAGGCGACAAGGCCTGGTTCGAGAACCCGGGCGCGATCGGCGCGCGCAACAGCCTGAGCGCGCACGGCATCGATATCGTCCCCGTGCCCGTCGACGGCGAAGGCCTGTGCGTCGAGGAGGGGCTCAAGCGCGCGCCGTATTTCCGGCTCGCCTTCGTCACCCCCTCGCACCAGCAGCCCATGGGCGCGACCATGAGCCTGGCCCGCCGCATCGCGCTGCTGCAGGCCGCCGAGCAGAACGACGCGTGGATACTCGAAGACGACTACGACGGGGAGTTCCGCTACCGGCGCAGCCCCATTCCCACGCTGCAAAGCCTGGATGCGAGCCAGCGGGTGATCTACATCGGCACGTTCAGCAAATCGCTGTCGCCGGCGCTGCGCCTGGGTTATTGCGTCGTGCCGCCCATCCTGGTCGATGTCTTCGGCAAGATCTCGGGCGCCTTCCTGCATGGCGCGCCCACCAGCCTGCAAGCCGTGCTGGCCGACTTCATGGACGAAGGGCATTTCGCCAGCCACATCCGCCGCATGTGCAAGGTCTACGCGGCCCGGCACGACGCGCTGATCGACGCCGCGGCGCGGCGCCTCGCGGGCCTGCTGCAGGTCGAACCGACCGAGACCGGCTTTCACACCATAGGCCGGCTGGCCCAGGGGTTCGACGAGAACAGCGTCTGCGAGCTTGCGCGCGAGCGGGGGATCTCGGTCTCGCCGCTCGGGCGCTATTGCATCGAGCCCATCGCCGAGCGGGGCCTGGTGCTGGGGTTCAGCGCGGTCAGGCCGCCGGAGATCAAGGCCGGCGTGGAAACGCTGGCGCAAGTGCTCGAAAGCCTGCGGCCCGAATCGCCACCTCAATCGGCCCGGCGCTTGCGCAAGACCTGAGCCAGGGCCATCAGCCCCGACGAAACGCAGATCATGATCGTGGAGATCGAGGCGATCGTCGGGTCGATCTGATCGCGCAGGGCATCGAACATATTGCGTGTCAGCGTGGCGTTGTCGCCGCCGGAGATGAACAGCGCCATGACGACCTCGTCGAACGAGGCCAGGAAGGACAGCAGCGCCGCCGTCAGCACCGAAAAGCGGATCTGCGGCAGCGTCACCATGAAGAAGGCCTGCAGCCGCGTGGCGCCCAGACTGCGGGCGGCCATCTCCTGGCTGGCGTCGAAGCTCTTGAGTCCGGCGCCCACCACGATGAGCACCAGGGGAATGGCAAGCACCGAATGCGCCAGCACCAGACCGGTCAGCGTGTTGAGCAGGCGCAGCTTGACGTAGACGTAGAAGGCCCCGACCGCCAGCAATATGACGGGAATGATCATCGGCGAGATGAGCATCAGGTAGATCCACCTGGCCATGCGCACCCTGGACCTGGCCAGGCCGTAGGCGGCCATGCCGCCGGTCGTCGTCGCCAGCAGCATCGTCAGGAACGCGGCCTTGAGCGACACCAGCGTCGCCTGCATCCACTCCGGCGAATCGAAGTAGTGCCTGTACCAGGTCAGGGACCAGGTCTTGGGCGGAAACTCCAGAAAGCGCGAACCCGAAAAGGACATGGGGATCACGATCAGGGTCGGGGCGATCAGGAACAACATCACCAGCGCGGCCAGCAGATACAGCCACGACCGCTGCCTGTGCGTGATCTGGGTATCGGAGGCGGGACGGCTCAGCCAGGCCTTCATTGCACATGCCCTTTGTCGAACATCTGGTCCACGCGCATCACGAACGACGCGCCGAACAGGATCAGCAGGGTCAGCCCGAAGAGCACCACGCCCAGGGCGCTGGCCGCGCCCCAATTGACGAAGAGCTGGATGTTCGTGGCGATGCCCATGGACACGAGGATGATCTTGCCGCCGCCCAGGATGGCCGGCGTCACGTAGAAACCCAGGCACATGATGAACACGATCAGCATTCCCGCGAACAGGCCCGGCAGCGACAAAGGAAAGAACACTTTCAGGAAAACATCGACGGGAGAGGCGCCCAGGCCCGCGGCGGCTCGGGGGTAGTCCCGGTCGATGGCCTTCATCGCGCCGTACACCGGCAGCACCAGGAACGGCAGCATGATGTGGCTCATGCCCACCAGCGTGCCGCCCAGGTTGTTCACCAGGGTCAGCGGCTCGTGCCAGAGCCCCAGGGCCCTGCCCAGGTCGTTGACCAGGCCGTGGCGCTGCAGCAGGATCAGCCACGCATAGGTGCGCACCAGCAGGGAAGTCCAGAACGGCACCAGCACGGCGATCATGCACACGTTGGCGACCTTGGCGGGAACCTGCGACAGGAAATAGGCCAGCGGATAGCCGGCCAGGACGCAGATGGCCGTGGTCAGGAAGGCCACCTTGATCGTCAGCCAGAAGATCGTCGGGTAGGCGGAGTTCTCGAGCATGCGCTGGTAGTTCTCCAGCGATAGAACGCCGGTCTGGCCGACGAACGAAAGCCAGAACAGCCAGGCCGCCGGAACGACGACGATCACCATCACCAGCAGCAGCGCCGGCGAGCACAGGCCGAACAGCGCCAGGCGCTCTTTGAAGGCCGCGCGCCGCAGCCGGTCGGCATTGAGTTCGGCGCTCGCGTTCTGTCTCATAAGCTCACGACCAAAATGAAACCGATGGATTCGCACGCAAGGCCGGACGCGAACTTATGAGACAGGACACTAGGCATCGGCGACCAGGACCGTGTCTTGGCGATGCATGCCCAGCGTAATGGCATCGCCCTTGCCGGGCATGCCGGCCGACGCATGCCCGCGGCACACGCCGCGCACGCTGATGCTGGCGCCCCCTTCCAGCACGACCTGCAGCAGATAGCTGTCGCCGTGGTACGCCAGGCTCGACACCGTGCCGCGGAACACATTCATGTCGGCATCGGCCTCACCGGTCATGACGCTGAGCCGCTCGGGACGCAGCATCAACAGCTTGTCCCTGCAGGCATCGGCGCCGGTCTGCAGCCGCAGCGGCCGGCCGGCGTAGCAGGCGACCCCGTCGCGCACCTCGATGGGCAGGAAGGCCGACTCGCCGATGAAATCGGCGACGAACCGGTTGGCCGGCTGCTCGTAGAGTTCGCCGGGGGTGCCGATCTGCATCACCTTGCCGCGATGGATGACCGCGATGCGATCGGACATGCTCAAGGCTTCGCGCTGATCGTGCGTGACATAGACGGTGGTCATGCCCAGCTTTTCGTGCAGGCGGCGCAGCTCGACCTGCATGTGCTCGCGCAGCTTCTTGTCCAGCGCCGAAAGCGGCTCGTCCATCAGCAAAATGCCGGGATCGAAGACGATCGCGCGCGCCAGGGCCACGCGCTGACGCTGGCCGCCGGACAGCTGCGCCACGCTGCGCGCGCCGTAGCCGCCCAGTTCGACGGTTTCCAGCGCCTCGTCCACACGGCGCGCGATCTCGTCGCGCGGCACCTTGCGCAACCGCAGCGCGAAGCCGATGTTCTCGGCCACGTTCATGTGCGGGAACAGCGCATAGCTCTGGAACACCATGCCGACGCCGCGTTTGTGCGGCGGCGCGCACACGGTTTCCACGCCGCCGAACCTGAGGCTGCCGCTATCGGGCCGCACGAAGCCGGCCAGCGCCATCAACAACGTGGTCTTGCCGGAACCGGACGGACCCAGCAGCGTCAGGAACTCGCCGCTGCGCACATCGAGGTCGATGTGATCGAGCGCGACCGCGGCGCCGTAGCGCTTGGTCAAACCCTCGATGGCAATGGGCACGGCAGCGGCCTTCTTCTTCTCGGTCACGCCAGGCTCTCCTCATGGTTGCCCATTGCGCGCAAGTCTCGGGCCCGGCACGCCGGGCCCCGCTCGGGATAGTTTAGGGCCTGTCGGCGCTAATGCAGCATCATGTCCTGGTACATGGCGGTCGCCTTCGCTTCGTTCTTCTCGTACCACTGCGCATCCAGCGGTATCTGCATGGCAGCGTTGGCCGGCGCGGAAGACAGCGTCTTGGCGACGGCATCGGAGATCAGGCCGTTCTTGTAGGCGTCCTGGTTCGTCGGGCCGTAGGTAATGTACTTGGTCAGCGCCGCCTGGTATTGCGGCTTGCTGATTTCGGCCAGAAAGCGCATGGCTTCGGCCTTGTGCGGCGCGCCCTTGGGAATCGAAAAGCAATCGCTGTCGTAGATGCCCTGGTTGAAGGTATAGGCCACCTTGGCGCCGCTCTTGATGATGTCGTCGAAGCGGCCGTTCCAGCCGGTGGTCATATCGACCTCGCCGTCCTTCATCAATTGGGCCTGCTGGGCGCCGGAGGTCCACCAGACCGCGATGTAGGGCTTGAGCTGCCGGATCTTGTCGATGGCGCGCTTGAGCCCCGCATCGGTGGACAAGACCTTGTACACCTGGTCGGGCGGCACGCCGTCGGCCATCAGCGCAGGCTCGAGCGCGCCCGCCACGCCGCCGCGATAGGCGCGCTTGCCGGGAAATTTCTTCACGTCCCAGAAGTCGGCCCAGGTCTTGGGGGGATGGTCGCCGTACTTGGCCGTGCTGTAGGCGAACACGTTGGAGAACACGTCGCCGCCCACGCAGTACTTGGTCGCCATGCCCGGATAGAAGTGCGACGCATCGATCACCTTGTAATCGAGCGGTTCGAGCAGGCCTTGCGCGCCGGCGTGCGCCGCGCTGCCCGTGCCGCCCACGACGATGTCCATGGTGACCGCGCCGGTCTGCACCTGCAGGCGCACATCGGCCATGCCGTTGTAGGTGACTTCCTTGATCTTGATGCCGAGCGCCTTGGCGGCGGGCTGAAAGAGCGCTTCGCTCTGCGCCTTCTGATAAGCGCCGCCCCAGGAGGCGATGGTCAAGTCGCTCGCCTGTGCGCTTCCTACCGACAACATCACGCCGCCCAGTGCGGCGAGCACCACTCCAACTCGGGAAATACGGAACATGATCGTGCTCCTATGCTCGGTGTCGAGCCGTCATTAAACAGCGGTAGTGGATGGTCAAAAAGGGCCATTATGAATAGATCGATGAGGCCAATGCGCCGCGCGGATGGCCTGCGAAAAAATTCCAGAATGGACATTACCCAAGGCGGGCCGCATCACTATGATGCAGACTCTCTTTAACGCGCCATTGCGCGGCGCAGCACGGGAAAAAACCCATGGCGGACGACTACAGCGCAGTGAGTCTCTGGTTCGATGCGTTCGGGGCTGACCTGCGCCCCAGGCCGCCGCTGTCGACCGACGCGCAGGCCGACGTCGCGATCGTCGGCGCCGGCTATACCGGCCTGTGGACCGCTTATTACCTGAAAACGCTCGCCCCCGATCTGTCGATCGCGATCGTGGAGGCTGAAACGGCGGGCTACGGCGCATCGGGGCGCAACGGCGGCTGGCTCAAGGGCAGCATGGCCGGCGAAGACAAATACCTGGCGGGCCTGCCCGAGCCGCTCAAGCACACGGGCTACCGGCTGCTGCACGGCATCGTCGAACACGTCCACGGCATTCTGCGGGAAGAAGGCATCGAATGCGGTTTCCATCAGGGTGGGGTTTTGTTCGC
>CALGFL010000256.1 GCA_937881145.1 uncultured Bordetella sp. | reverse complement strand
CCGCAAGGGCCACCCCAACGAGAACTTCGCGCGCGAAGTGATGGAGCTCTTCACGCTGGGCGAAGGCCATTACACGCAGAAAGACGTCACCGAGGCGGCGCGCGCCTATACCGGCTGGAGCCTGGACGGCCAGGCGCAGTTCGTCTGGCGGCCCGGCATGCACGACAACGGCGCGAAGACCGTATTGGGCAAGACCGGCGACTTCGACGGCGACCAGATGCTGGACCTGCTGCTGGCGCGTCCGGAAACCGCGGACTTCGTCACGGCCAAGCTGTGGCGCGAATTCATCTCCGACACACCCGACCCAAGGCAGGTCGCGGCGATGGCCGACACCTTGCGCTCCCATGACTACGACATCCGCACCGTCCTTCGCGCGATTTTCCTGTCCAAGGCCTTCTGGCATCAGGAGCGCCAGGGCACGCTTACGCGTTCGCCCGTGGATTTCGTGATCGGCACGGTCCGCGCCTTCGACATCGATTACGGATCGCCGCAACCGCTGGCGGCAACCTTGAATCAACTCGGCCAGAATCTCTTTGCGCCGCCCGATGTCAAGGGCTGGCGCGGCGGCCAGGCCTGGATCAACAGTTCGACGCTGCTCGCGCGCGAGCGCTTCGTCGAAGCCATATTGCGCTCCGCGGGCGAAGGACCGGCAAACCGCATGACGCAGCCGGCGCCGCGTCCGGGCACGCAGGCCGCGATGATGTCCGCCGCGTTCAAGCCGAGCGCCCACCCGCGCCTTGCCGACAAAGGCCCTCACTTCGATCCGGCGCGCTGGTTCGCCCAGGCGCAGGCCTCGGGCACCGGCGTGCCCGACGCGGCCGCACGCAAGCGCATCGAGCAGGCCGTGCTGGCCACGCGCCCGGCCGAACCGATCTCGCCGGACGTCGACGGCCTGGACCTGCTCCAGGCCTTGCTTGCCGATCCGGCCTACCAGCTCAAGTAGGAGCAGCGCCATGATGAATCGCCGCCACTTTCTTCGAGCCGGCACCGCCTCGCTCGGCATCGCCGCCATCGGCCCCGCGCTCGCGACGGCCGCCGCGCGCACGCCCGACTACGCCAGGCTGCTCATCCTGGTCGAGCTCAAGGGCGGCAACGACGGCCTGAACACCGTCATCCCCTATGCCGCGCCGCGCTACGCACGGCTGCGCCCGACCATCGGCATCGCGCGCGACCGGGTCATCGCGCTCGACGGCCAGACCGGACTGCATCCCGCCATGCAGGCGCTCATGCCGCTGTGGCAGCAGCGCGAATTGGCCATCGTGCAGGGCGTGAGCTACCCGTCGCCCAACCTCTCGCATTTCCGCTCCATCGAAATCTGGAATACCGCCTCGGCGTCCAACCAATACCTGGATTCCGGATGGCTGGCACGCTCGTTCCAGAAGAACCCGGTGCCGCCAAGCTTCGCCTCGGACGCGGTGGTGATCGGCAGCGCGGAAATGGGACCGCTCGCCAACGGCGCCCACGCCATCGCCCTGGTCAACCCGCAACAGTTTCTACGTGATTCAAATTTGATCCATTCCGTCGATATGGCTAGGGGAAACCCGGAACTCGCGCACGTATTGGAGGTCGAACACGAAATCCAGCGCGCCGCGGATCGTCTGCGGCCCGCCAATGCACAGGCCATGCTGCGTACCCCCTTTCCGCCCGGCAATTTCGGCAATCTGGTCAAGACCGCGATGCAGATCGTGGCCGACACGCAGACGTACTCGAATCGGCGCGCCAACCAGCGCGTACCCGGCCAAGGCGTCGCGGCCATCCGACTCACGCTCAACGGCTTCGACACACATCACGATCAGCCCGGCCGGCATCAGAATCTGCTCGAGCAGTTTTCGCAAGGCATGGCCGCGATGCGCAGCGCGCTGACCGAAATGAACCGCTGGGACTCGACGCTGATCATGACCTATTCAGAGTTCGGCCGGCGCGCAGGCGAGAACGACAGCCGCGGCACCGACCACGGCACGGTCGCGCCGCACTTGATCGCCGGTGGCGCGGTGCGCGGCGGCCTCTACGGCGTTCCGCCCGCGCTCGACTGGCTCGACGGCAACGGCAATCTGCCGGTCGGCGTGGACTTCCGTTCGGTTTATGCCACGGTGCTCGAACATTGGTGGGGTATCGACTCCCGGCCGGTGCTCGGTCAACGCTTTCCTCTGCTGCCCGTGCTGCGCGCGTAGGCGGACGCACAAGCACACGCACCTCTCTTCGTTCAATACATAGTTCCGAAAAGGAAACACAATGAAAAGAAGCCACCACCCCGCGCAACGCGTGATCGCATCGACGCTGCTGGTCTCGATGCTGGGGCTCACGACGTTCGGAACGCCCGCCTTCGCGCAGCAGGCTCCGGTCTATCCGCCCGCCGCATCGCCCGCACCCGCGGCCTATACGCCACCCACCGCGGATCAGCTCTACCGGATGACCGCGCCCATCGCGCTCTTCCCCGACCGGCTGGTCGCCCTGGTGCTGGCCGGCTCCACCTACCCCGACCAACTCGCCGCCGCCAACGACCTGGTGACGCAGAACCCCGATCTCACGGGACAGGCGCTGGTGAGCGCCGCCGATCAACAGCCCTGGGATCCTTCGGTCAAGGCGCTGACCGGGTTCCCGGCCGTGCTGTCGCAGATGGCAACCAACATGGAATGGACCACGGCGCTGGGACAGGCTTACTACAACGACCCGAGCGATGTGCTCAATGCCGTCCAGGTCATGCGCCGGCGCGCCCAGGCCGCCGGCCACCTGCGCTCCAACCGCGAGATAGTGGTCACGACGGCAGCGCCGTTGGTGACGCCGCAATACGTGCCCGCGCCTGACGCGCCTCTCATTTACGACGGCCCGCCCATCATCGAGCCGCCGCCGGAAACCATCGTGATCGAACCCGCGCAGCCGGACGTGGTCTACGTGCCCGTCTACAACCCGGCCGTGGTCTACGGCACGCCGGTCGCTTACTACCCCGGCTACGTCTACGAGCCGCCGGTCTTCGCGCCGGGCGTCGGCGTCACCGTCGGCCTGATCACGTTCGGCGTGGGCATCGCCGTCGGCGCCGCCCTCTTCAGTCATGTCGGCTGGGGCTGGCACAACTGGGGCATGCATTGGGCGCCTCCGCCCAGTTTCGGCCCGCGAGGTCCGGGCGGCGGCTGGCGTCCGTCGGTGGTCTACAACCACACCACGTATATTTCCCGCACGACAACGACCGTCATCAACCGGTACGACACCCATCGCGTCATCAACAATTACGGCAACCGGCGCCCTACGCCGCAGCAAATTCGTTCGCAGCAGGTGAACGAACAGCGGCTGCACGCGCAGCAGATGCGCATGCAGCAGCAGCGTCCCGGCGCGGCGCCCGCGATGCATCCCGGAGCGGCGCCCGCCGCAGTGCGTCCTGGCACAGCGCCCGTCATGCGTCCTGGCGCAGCGCCAGCCGCCCGCCCCGGCGGATCCATGACCATGCCGCACTTCAACGCCAACGACGAGCGTCCCGGCGCGCGGCCGGCCCCGCAGGCGGCCCCCAATCGTCCGATGGAAATGAACCGTCCGGGCGCCCCCGCCCCGGCCAACCGCACGTTCAATTCGGCGCCGCGCGCGCAACCCGCGGCCAACGCGCATGGACCGGAACAATTCCAGCACAGCCCTGCTGGAGCGCCCGCCCATGCGCCGGCGCCGCAACCTCGTCCGGCCGAGCAACGTCCATCCATGCAGCGGCAAAACTTTCCCCAGCCTCAGGCCGCGCCGCGCCCGCAGCCACAACCACAGCCGCGGCCACAACCAGAGTTCCATCCGCAGCCGCAGCCTCAATTCCATCAACAGCCGCAGCTTCGTCCGCAGCCACAACCCCAGTTCCATCCGCAGCCGCAGCCTCGTCCGCAGCCGCAGGCGGCACCGCGCCCCGCTCCCGCGCCGCATCCTGCCCCCGCCGCTCGCCATGACGACCAGGAGCACAAGCAGCAATAAGAGCCTTCCCGCCTGAACGAAAAAATTTTTATCGAAGAAGACGATCAAACCGGGCGCGAACGTCGCCGTTCGCGCCCGGTTTGCTTTCGGCCTCGCGTAAGCAAGGCGCGCCGTCCGCTCCGGAACGCGCGGTATGCTAAGGTCGATTGCCCCGCGGCCCGACCTACGCGGCCCGACCCATCCCCCTCCTCTTGCGATGAATATGTCGTCCATCATGAAAAAAACACTGCTTGTCTGCGCCACCGCGTTGCTCGTGCCTCAATTGGCCTGGGCCCACGCCCATCTGAAGACGGCCATGCCCGCCAACCAAAGCACCGTGACCTCGCCGACGACAATACGCGGCGATTACACCGAAGGGCTGAACATCGCCTTTTCGTCCATGAAGGTCGTGGGGCCCGGCGGCAAGGCGCTGGATCTGGGCAAGGCCGCCCTGGTTCCGGGCGATGACAAAGCCATGGATCTGACCGTGAACAAACCCCTGCCGGCGGGACGCTACGTCGTCACCTGGCACGCCCTGTCCAAGGACGGACACAAGACCGAAGGCAAATGGAGCTTCACGGTCAGGTAATCATGCTGGCCGCCGCCAACGTCGTTTGTCGTTTCGTCTCGGCGCTGGCGCCCATGCTCGTCTTCGGCGCCAGCCTCATGCTGGCGACCAGCGGCAATGCCCAAGTGGCGCAGCGTCTCAATGCCCGCCTGCGCCCCTTGCTGCGCGGGTTGACTACGATCGCGCTGCCGGCTGCTCTGCAGCTGTTGAGCCTGGAGGCAGCCTTCGTCACAGATAGTCGCGCGGCAATGCACGACCCGGCCACGCTGCGCCAGGTCGCGCTGTTCACTGACTACGGCCATGCCTGGATGGCGCAAGGCATCGCCTCGTTGATACTGTGCCTGGCGCTCTGGTTGCCCGGACTGCGTTCACCCGCGCTACTGGCTTGCCTCTCGGCCTGCGTGCTCGTCGGCGTCGGCATCAACGGCCATGCCACGATGGACGAAGGCCTCCTGGGCCTGGCGCACCTGGCGAACAATGTCGCGCATATTCTGTGCTCGGCCTATTGGATCGGCGCGCTGCTGGTCGTGCTGCCGCTCTTGTATTCGTGGCGGGACGAGCACCGCGACGCCAGTCCCATCATGATGCGCTTCTCCACGCTGGGCCACTTCGCCGTCGCCGGCTCCCTTCTCACCGGCGTCCTCGATACCTGGCTGATCCTGCGCGGCAGCGGCCTGAGCTTTCATTCGCGTTATCAGCAATGGCTGGCTGCGAAAATCGCCGTCGTGCTGGCCATGACGATATTGGCCCTGAGCAATCGCTATTACTGGGTCCCGCGCCTGGCGAGCGAAGCTCGCGCCTTGCCCGCCCTGCGCCGGCAGGTCTGGTACACCGTGGCGGCCGGCTCGCTGGCCGTGCTGCTCGTGGCCTTGTTCGGCACCCTGTCGCCCGGATGAATATGCCGGCCCCATGAGAAAAGGGCCTGGTTCGTCGTGAACCAGGCCCTTTTCGGATCAGCCATGCACGCCTCGCATGCGTGGCCAGGTCAAGCATCAATGCCAATGCCCCCGGCCATGATCCTCGCCGTGATCGTCGCCGCGGCCATGGTCCCAGTGACCACGGCCATGATCGGGGTGATGGTGATACCACTCGTCGCGCCCCCAATAGCGGCGGCCGTCCCAATAGCGGTCGCCATGCCAGCCGATGATAAAGCCAGGCCCGGGTGCGACCACGACGGGGGCGGGAGCGTAGTAAACCGGAGGCGGCGGCGCGACGTATACCGGAGCCGGCGCGATCACGATGGGAGGACCGAGATTGATCCCGATGTCGACGCCCGCCAGCGCCGAGGTCGATACGGCGATGGCCAGCCCTCCTAGCAGCAATGCACTGGTATGAGCGAGCTTCATGAATTCACCTTTATTGACTTGTTGTTGAACTAAATGGGGTCGAATTCAATATAGAACAAGCCTTGAAAGCCACGTATTTCCACATTGTAAGAACTGCTGCACAAAACCACGCCACGCTCGTAAAGGAAACGCGGAGAAATTTTTTGCCGCGATGTCACAGCGCCACGGCCTCGTTCGTCATGTCATCGGAACCCACACAAAAGGAGATGGAACCATGAATGCACGCCTTGACCCCTTTGCCGCCGCCCCCGCCCAGATGAAAGCCTGGATGGGCGCCTCGCTCGCCACTTCGTCCAGCCTCGACCCGGTGCTCGTCTCGCTGGTCGAAGTCCTCACCTCGCAGATCAACGGCTGCGCGAACTGCATTAATATGCACACGGCCTTCGCACGCGAACGAGGCGAAACCGAGCAGCGCCTGTACCTTCTGCCGGCCTGGCGCGAAGCCCCCTGCTATACCGAGCGCGAACGCGCGGCGCTGGGCTGGACCGAAGCGCTGACGCGGTTGTCCGAACGTCCCGCTCTCGATGCCGCGCGCGCAGCGCTCGAAGCCCACTTCGACAAGGAGGAACAGGTGAAGCTCACGCTGATGATCAACGTCATCAACGGCTGGAATCGCCTGGCGGTCGGCTTTCATCTATGGGCCGAACCGGCGCAGGTCAAGGCCATGGCAGCCCAGCCGGCATAATGGAGAGCGCCGATTTTACGCAGGCCGCGGCGGGTTTCGACCCGCTGCGCCCCACGCTCATCCGCGTCGCGTACCGCATGCTGGGCTCGGTCGCGCACGCCGAAGACATCGTGCAGGACGCCTTCATCCGCTGGATGGAGGTCGACCGCTCGCAGGTGCGCGTGCCCGAGGCTTTTCTGCGCCGCATGGTGATGCGCATGTGCCTGGACGAACTCAAGTCGGCACGGCACCAGCGCGAGACTTATATCGGTCCTTGGCTGCCCGACCCGGTCGTCGAAGAAGACGAACAGGAGGACGTCACTCTGCCGCTGATGCTCGCGCTCGAACGCCTGTCGCCGCTCGAACGCGCGGCTTTCCTGCTGCACGATGTGTTCGGCCTGGACTTCGATGAAGTGGCGGCGACCCTGCAGCGCGAACCGGCGGCATGCCGCCAGCTCGCGGCGCGGGCGCGCACGCATGTGCGCGAATCGCGGCCGCGCTTTCACATCGAAAAGCAGCGCGGCCTGGAAATCGCACAGGCCTTCTTTGCGGCCTCGCGCAGCGGGGACGCCAGCGCGCTGGGCGCGATGCTGGCCGCCGACGTGAGCATGCATGCGGACGGCGGCGGAAAGCGTCCGGCGGCCGTCAAGCCCGTGCTGGGTTTCGAACAGGTGATGAAGGTGCATGCCGGCCTGGCCAAGCTGTTCGAGAAAACCGGCTCGACTTTCGTGCGCGCGGGCTTCATCAACGGCCTGCCCGGCTTCGTCACGCGCGAGGGCGACGGCGAACTGCAGACCACCGCGCTGGAGATCGAGGACGGCAGGATCGTGGCAATCTATATCGTGCGCAATCCGGACAAGCTGCGGCACCTGCACTGAGGGCGACGAGAAAACGAATCGCTCAGGATCCGAACATGCGGTCCACCGCGCGCTCCAGATGCGCGCGCATGGCCATCGAGGCGCGTTCGGCATCGTGCGACTGGATCGCCTCGAGCACTTCGAGGTGTTCCCGTTGCACCAGGCGCTGACGCTCGATCGACTTGACCAGCGAAAGGTTGCGCGAGAGATTCATGCTGAACACCATCTGCTCCTGAATGCCCGAGAGCGCGGTGATGAAAAATTGGTTTTTCGAGGCAAACGCCACGGCCATGTGAAACGCGAAATCGTCTTTCGCGCCGATTCCCGAGGTTTCGATGACATTCTGCAGGTTGTCCCATTCGCGCCGAATCGCAGCGATGCTTTTATCGTCGGCATTTTGCGCCGCAAGCGACGCCGCGCCGGCTTCCACCACCACGCGGTATTCGTAGCAGCGGCGGATGTCCGACAAGGTTTCGAGCGGCGCGAAGCGGCGCACATTCGGATCGGGGCGCCGCAACACCGTGGTTCCCGAACCGTGGCGGGTGGCGATGATGCCGTCTGCTCGCAGCTGGGCGAGCGCCTCGCGCACCGTCGGACGCGAAGTCGAGAAACGTTCGGCGAGCGCGTGCTCGGTCGGCAGGCGCTCTCCTTCCTTGTACTCGCCTTCGATGATGCGGCTCAGAATGTCGTTGTAAATCCGCGCCGGCATACTCGGCGCCTTCTGCTCAGGCATGATCGGACGATGGTTTTTTTGAATTGTTCGGGCTCGTTTCAATTGTAAGTCATGTCGTTTACGCGAATCTGCAGCGCCGCGGTCTGCGCCTCGCCCGGCTCCAGCCAGCGCAGACCCAGTCCCGTGTGGATCGCGTCGGGCAAGCCCAGCCACGGTTCGACGCAATAAAAATCCGAATCGGGGGCGAGCGTCCACGTCGTGACCGCGTACCACGCCGTCGACCCGGGTCGCCGCAAATCGATTTCGATCGCGCGTTGCTGCGCGGGCATGTCGATACGCACGGGCACATCCGGCTCGCCATCGAGGCAATGAAAACGATCGCAGATTTGCGCGTCGTCGAAGCGGTAGCTCGTCGCACCCGGCGCGGCATTGGTGGTGACGCCGTCCGGCAACTGCCGGCGATGGACGTTGCGGGGCAGCCTTATCGTCGCCTCGCCGCGCTGCGCGTGCGGCAGCGCGAAATAGAAATGATGTCCTGCGTAATAAGGCAGGCGCGCGTCGCCCATGTTCGTGGTGATCAATTCCACGTCGAGCGCCCTTTCGTCGGCCAGACGATAAACCGCCTCGAAGCGGAAGCGAAACGGGTAAATCTCGCGCGTTTCGGCGCTGTCGGTCAGCGTCATGCGCACGCCGTCGCCCCGTGGGTCGATCTGCGCCGCAAACGGCAGGTCGCGCGCGAAGCCATGCAGCGGCATATCGCGCACGACGCCCAGCGCATCGCGCCACAAGCCCACCTTCCCGTCCACCCAGTGCCGCGCGATGAACGGGAACAACAAGGGATTGCCGCCGCGTATCAATCCCGGTTTGCTCCAGTCCGGCGCGTCGGGCCAATAGAGGATGGGCGCACCCCCGATCGTCCAGGAAATCAGGCGGCCGCCGGCCTGCGGCGCGACCCGCAGTCGGGACGCGCCGCGCGCGAATTCGATGACATTCTGGTTCTGAAACGGCGGCATATCGGATCGAGGCTGCTTTGCAATGTAGAGTCCCGCGGCTTCAGCGCGACTGCTCCTTCACCCGCGACACCATCTGCGTCGGGCTTACGAACCGCAGCGCGATCAGCACCCACGCAAGCGTGATGGCCATATAGATCATCGCCATGGCGTCGATGGACTGCGACGCGCGCACCCCTGTCGAGAAGACCGCATAGTACAGCGCCACCACCAGCGTTTGCGTGCCCGGCCCGCC
>CALGFL010000255.1 GCA_937881145.1 uncultured Bordetella sp. | reverse complement strand
TCCTGCGCCGACGACGGCGGCTTTCATGTGGTTCATGTCCGTTCGCGCGACAGGCGGCGCAGCAGGCCTCGTCCGCCGCCTACCCAGGTCTTCCAGGCCAGCCACAGCTTGCGGATGGGCGTGAGCGAGATGCGCTGATGCAGCACCTGCCAGTTATCGCTTTCGATCTCGGCCAGCAGGTCGTAATAGATCGCCGCCATCATCAGGCCCGGGCGCTGTGCGCGCCGATCCGACTCGGGCAGCGCCAGGGCGGCTTCGCGGTAGAGAGAGCGCGCGCGCTGCGTCTGAAAGCGCATCAGCGCCGTGAAGCGATCGGAGTAGACGCCGTTGAGTATGTCCGCGGCCTTGACTTCGAATTGCTGCAGGTCTTGGACAGGCAGATAGATGCGGCCGCGGCGCGCGTCGTCGCCCACGTCCCGGATGATGTTGGTGAGCTGGAAGGCCAGCCCCAGCTTGCCGGCGTAGTCCAGCGTGCGCGCGTCGGTATGGCCGAACACGCCCGCCGACAGTTCGCCCACCACGCCGGCTGCGAGCCAGCAGTATTTGCGCAGGCCCGCCCAGTCCAGGTAGCGGCTCTGGTCCAGGTCCATCTCCATGCCGTCGATCACGGCCAGCAGACGCTCGCGCGTGATGCCGCAGGTTTGCAGATGCGGCTGCAGGGCGCGGGTGACGGGATGCTCGGGCGTGCCGTCGATCATCCTGTCGACCTGAGTGCGCCACCAGGCCAGCTTGATGCGGGCCACGGACTCTTCGCCGGCGTTGTCCACCACGTCGTCCACTTCGCGGCAGAAGGCGTACAGCGCGTGAATGGCGCGGCGCCGCTCGGGCGGCAGGAAGAGGAAAGCGTAGTAGAAACTCGAACCGCTTTTGGCGGCCTTGTCCTGGCAGTACTCGTCAGGGGTCATGTCGGTATTTTGAAAATGGCGCGGCAGAACATCGCGGCCCAGTCGCGCGCGCGCAGTTCGGGCCGGTTCAGGAAGACGTCGTAATCGGCTTGCTCGATGCGTCGCAGGATGCGCAAGCCGCCTTCGACCATCAGACGCAGTTCCAGCGCAATGCGGCCAGGCAAACGACCCGCGAGCGCTGCGCCAGAGTTTAGCAGCGAGGCGGCGCGCTGCGACTCGAACGCCATCAGGGCGCGCCATTGCGGTGTGATCCGGCCCACGGCCAGGTCCTCTTCGGCGACGCCGTATTGCCGCAGGTCTGCAAGCGGCAGGTAGACGCGGCCGCGGTGCCAGTCCGATTGCACGTCCTGCCAGAAATTGACCAGTTGCAGGCCGGTGCAGATCGCATCGGCGTCGCGCAGATTGTCGGGCGTGCTTGCGCCGTACAGGGCCAGCATCAGCCGGCCCACGGGGTTGGCCGAATGCGCGCAGTAATCGAGCAGGGCGGCGTAGTCGTCGTAGCGCTTGACGGTCACGTCCTGCTCGAAGGCCGAGAGCAGATCGAAGAACGGCACCAGCGGCAACTGATGCCGCGCGACGGCTTGGGCCAGAGGCGCGAAGACCGGCGCCAGCGCCGCTTCAGGTGCCTGTCCGGTGCCTATGCGCTGCAGCGCGCTGCGATAGCGCGCGAGATTTGCCAGGCGCTCGGCGTCGGAAAAGTCACCTTCGTCGGCGATGTCGTCGGCGCTGCGCGCGTAACGATATATGGCGCGCACGGCGGGGCGCAGCCTGCGCGGCAGCAGCAGCGATGCGACGGGGAAGTTTTCATAGTGATCTACAGCCATGGGGAGATCATATGTCAGCTTCGCCGGGCCGCCCCAAGGCGCCGATATGCCCCTTGCGGGCAGCGAACCTGGTGAGCGTGGGGGCCATCTCGGGTAGACTAGGGGGTCCAGGAATCGCCCCATGCCCCGTCCTATCTGCGCCTCGATTTCCATCCCGGCCCTGCGCCACAATCTGTCCGCCGTTCGCCGCCATCTCGACCAGGCCGCGCAGGCGGCGGGCGGCGAAAGTGCATCCATCTGGGCCGTCATCAAGGCCAACGCCTATGGGCACGGCATCGAGCGGGCCGTGGCCGGTTTCTCCGCCGCGCAAGGCCTGGCCATGCTCGATCTGGACGAGGCCGTGCGCTGCCGCGAGGCTGGCTGGGGGGGGCCCATCCTGCTGCTCGAGGGTTTTTTCAATCCGTCCGATCTGGAAATCGTCGACCGCTACCATCTCACGACCACCGTGCACGACGACGCCCAGCTCGACATGATCGAGGCGGCGCATCTGACCCGCCGCCTGGACATTCAGCTCAAGCTCAACAGCGGCATGAACCGGCTGGGCTATGCCCCCGCGGCCTACGCGGCCGCGTATGCGCGCGCCGAGAAGCTGCACCAGCGCGGCGTGCTCGGGTCTATCATCAAGATGACGCATTTCGCCACGGCTGACGGCCCGCAAGGCATTACCGAGGCCATGGCGATTTTCGCGCGCGCGACCGAGGGGCTGGCGGGCGGGGTCAGCGTCTGCAATTCGGCGGCCACGCTGCGCTTTCCGGAAATTGCGGTGAGCCGCGACGGCACGCCGCAATGGGTGCGTCCCGGCGTGTGTCTGTACGGCGCTACGCCATTCCCGGATGCAACCGCGGCGTCCTATGGGTTGCGCGCAGCCATGACCTTGACTTCGGAGATCATCGGCGTGCAGTCCGTGTCCGCGGGCGGCACCGTCGGCTATGGCGCCACGTTCCGCGCCGATCGGCGCATGCGCGTGGGTGTGGTGGCTTGCGGCTATGCCGACGGCTATCCGCGACATGCGCCCACTGGCACGCCCATTACCGTGGCAGGCGTGCCGACGCGCGTCGTCGGCCGGGTGTCCATGGACATGATCACCGTCGATCTCGACCCGGTACCCAATGCCGGCATCGGCGCGCCCGTCGTGCTGTGGGGCGAGGGCGGCCCGTCGGTCGACGAAGTCGCCCAGGCCGCCGGCACCCTGGGCTATGAGCTCATGTGCGCGCTCGCCCCGCGGGTGCGGGTGCAGACCTTGAGCGTCAACAAGCCCTAATCCATTGCGAGGTTCGATCCATGAAAGATCAATGCGTGTTGATCACGGGCGCCACCAAGGGCATCGGCTGGGCGTTGACCCAGCGCCTGGCCGACCAGGGCTGCCATGTGGTGGGTATTGCCCGCAATACCGAAGACGTCGATTTCCCCGGCTATCTCCATGCCTGCGATCTGTCCGACGCAGGCCGCACTGAAGAAGTGCTGCGCGAGATCCGCGAGAAATATCCCGTCGACGCGATCGTCAACAACGTGGGCATCGTCGCGCCGCAGCCGCTGGGCTCCATCGACCTGGCCACGCTCTACCGTGTGCTCGATCTGAACGTGCGCGCGGCCGTGCAGGTGACGCAGATCTTCATCGAGTCGATGAAGGCGCGGCGCACCGGGCGCATCGTCAATATCGTCAGCCGCGCCATCCACGGCGGCCAGGACCGCACCGCCTATTCCGCGGCCAAGAGCGCGCTGGTGGGCTGCACCAACACCTGGGCGCTGGAACTGGCGGAATACGGCATCACCGTCAACGCCATCGCGCCCGGCCCCATCGAGACCGAGCTGTTCCGCCAGAACCACCCGGCGGGCAGCGATGCCGAAAAAGCGTCGCTCGGTTCCATCCCCATGCGGCGTTTCGGCACGCCGGCCGACGTGGCCGCGGCCGCGGCCTTCCTGCTGTCGGACGAGGCCGGCTACATCACCGGCCAGGTGCTGGGCGTGGACGGCGGCGGCTCGCTTGGCGGTCGCCGGTGATGAGCCCCCCGGCCCACACTACGTGTTCGCCGCCCCTCCGAGGGGGTCAGTGCGTCGCCCGCCTTGGGCCGGCCCGGCGGCTCGCTCAAGTACCATCAAGGCATGGCTAAATCCCGCACTGTTTTCGTCTGCGGAGAATGCGGCGGCACCAGCCTCAAGTGGCAAGGCAAGTGCCCGCATTGCAACGCCTGGAACACGCTCGATGAAACGGTCGAGGCGGCCGCCTCGGCGGGCGGCGCGCATCGCTACGCGCCGCTGGCGGCCTCGACGCCGGTGCGCAGTCTGGCCGACATCGAAGCGCGCGAAACGCCGCGCCAACCTACCGGGTTGGACGAATTCGACCGCGTGCTGGGCGGCGGTCTGGTGCCCGGCGCCGTGGTGCTCATCGGCGGCGATCCGGGCATAGGCAAGTCCACGCTGCTGCTGCAGGCCTTGGCCTCGCTGTCCGAAGCGGTTTCGGTGCTTTACGTCACGGGCGAAGAATCGGCCGAGCAGGTGGCCCTGCGCGCCCGCCGCCTGGGTCTGGCGACGACCGACAAGGTCGACCTGCTGGCCGAGATCCGGCTCGAAGCCATCCAGGCCGCAGTGGCCGAGCGCAAACCGGCCGTGGCGGTGATCGATTCCATCCAGACGCTCTATAGCGGCGAGCTCACTGCGGCGCCGGGTTCGGTGTCGCAGGTGCGCGAATGCGCCGCCCAGCTCACGCGCCTGGCCAAGCAGACCGGCATCACCATCGTCATGATCGGGCACGTCACCAAGGACGGCGCCCTGGCCGGCCCGCGCGTGCTCGAGCATATCGTCGACACCGTGCTGTATTTCGAGGGCGACACGCATTCGTCGTTCCGCCTGGTGCGCGCCTTCAAGAACCGCTTCGGCGCGGTCAACGAGCTGGGCGTGTTCGCCATGACCGACCGCGGCCTGCGCGGCGTGGCCAACCCATCGGCCCTGTTTCTGTCGCAGCATCCGCAGCAGGTATCGGGCTCCTGCGTCATGGCCACGCAGGAGGGCACCCGGCCGCTGCTGGTCGAGGTGCAGGCCCTGGTCGACGCCTCGCACGCGCCCAATCCGCGCCGCCTCACCGTGGGCCTGGAGGGTAACCGCCTGGCCATGCTGCTGGCGGTGCTGCACCGCCACGCCGGCGTCAGCACCTACGACCAGGACGTCTTCGTCAACGCCGTGGGCGGGGTGCGCATCACCGAGCCGGCGGCCGACCTGCCGGTACTGCTGGCCATCATGTCCTCGCTGCGCGACAGACCCTTGCCGCGTGGCCTGATCGCCTTCGGCGAAGTGGGCCTGGCCGGCGAGATCCGCCCGGCGCCGCGCGGCCAGGAACGCCTGCGCGAAGCGGCCAAATTGGGGTTTTCCACGGCGCTCATTCCCAAGGCCAACGCGCCCAAGCAGCCGATCGAAGGCCTGGAAATCTGGGCCGTCGACCGCCTGGACGCCGCCCTGGAAAAGTTGAGGTAAACGCTGCTCTCCAAAGGGGCTGTTTTTGCCTTGAGGCGGCTCGACCGCAAAAAAATTTCACGAGACCGTGAACCTTTATCGAGGCGCCCACTCCAAAGCCCTGTATGCATGAAATATCCGGCATTCGCCGGGTTTCAGGCAGCCGGGCCGGCGGGCCCGTCACTACCCTAGGAGTTCTCGCCATGACCAAATCGCGTATCGCCCTGATCCTGTCCGCTTCGGCTCTGTGCATGGGCCTGGCTGCCGTCCCGGCTGCTTCGTTCGCTGCTACCCAGACGTCGGCTCACGCCACCAAGGTCGCCGCCAAGAAGGCCGTCAAGAAGGCCCACAAGAAGGCCCCCAAGAAGGCTGCTGCCAAGAAGTAAGCAACGAAGCGCAGGTTATCTGCGATCGTATTAAGGCGAGCCGGCGGTTCGTCCTGGGTAGCACGGCATCCGTGTCCAGGCGAACCGCCGGATTGCCATGCGGCGTTCGATCAGGTCTCAGATCAAGATCATGCGTTTGAAAGCCGCCGCAGCGTGCGCCAGTACCAGGCATGCAGCAGCAGGGCCGACAGGATCATGCCTGTCATGGACATCAGCCACAGGCTGCCCGCTCCCGTATTGGCGCCCGGCATGAGCAGGGCAATGATCCGGTCCAGGCCGCCCCGGCCCGGACCAAAGCCGAACCACCATCCCCCCAGCAGTCCCACCACGACCAGCGCCACCGTCTGGATCATCAGAGGCGCCACCGCCACCTTGTAGGCGCGCAGCAGATAAGCGTTGGTGCACTGGAAGGCATCGCACAGGTGAAAGAGGGGCATCAGCATCACCAGGCTGGTCGCGGCCGCGGCGACCTGGGCGTCGCTGGTGTAGGTCTCGATGATGAGGGGCCGGCCCACCAGCACCGCGAGGGACGTCAGCAAGGCGCCTATCATCGCCAGCGCCAGGCAGGCCAGGCCGGTGCGCCGCGCCAGGGCCAGGTTGGATGCGCCGACCGCTTGCGCCGTCACGGCCGAACCGGCCACGCCGATGGACATGGGCATCATGTAGCACAGCGACGCCAGGTTGGACATGATCTGGTGCCCGTCCAGCACCTCCGTGCCTTCGCGCGCCACCAGCAAGGCCATGAAGGTGAAGGACGACACTTCGAT
>CALGFL010000254.1 GCA_937881145.1 uncultured Bordetella sp. | reverse complement strand
TGCCGGACCTGAAACCGGGGCATGCGCGCGCCGAGGGCAGGCGGTGGCTCGGCCGGTTAAAATAATAGGTTGATTTTCGCGCCGGCCGTGCACGGACAAGCCCTGCATCGATCCCGCACAAGCAGGCCCGCGCCTTTTTTCATGACTTATTCCGTCAAAGAACTTTTCAAGACGCTGCAAGGCGAAGGCGCCCAGGCCGGGCGCGCGGCCGTGTTCTGCCGTTTTGCCGGCTGCAACCTCTGGAGCGGCCGCGAAAGCGACCGGGCACAGGCCGTCTGCACTTTTTGCGATACCGATTTCGTCGGTACAGACGGCGAAGGCGGCGGCAAATTTGCCGATGCCCGGACGCTGGCCGCGGCGATCGCCGCCTGCTGGGGCAACGGCGCCGAGAACCGCTATGTGGTCTTCACCGGCGGCGAGCCGCTGCTGCAGCTGGACGACGCGCTGGTCGCCGCCGTGCACGCGCAAGGCTTCACGATCGCCATCGAAACCAACGGCACCATCGCGCCGCCCGCGGGCATAGACTGGATCTGCGTCAGCCCCAAGGGCACCTCGCAGGTGGTGGTGACGCGCGGCAACGAACTCAAGCTGGTCTATCCGCAACTGCAAGCCCTGCCCGAGCGCTACGCGCACCTGGACTTCGAACACTTCTTCCTGCAGCCCATGGACGGCCCCGCGCGGGTAGCCAATACCGAGCGCATCGTGCGCTACTGCCTGCAGCACCCGCAATGGCGGCTGAGCCTGCAAACCCATAAATACATAGGCATTCCATGAATCACGCCACAGCCTCGGGCCCGGCCGTGTCCGTCACCCGCAAGCTGGAATTCGACGCGGGCCATCGCATTCCCGATCACCGCAGCCAGTGCCGCAATCTGCACGGCCATCGCTACGTGCTCGAAGTCACGCTCGCCGGCGACACCGTCAATGCGCCCGGTGCGTCCGACAACGGCATGGTGATGGATTTCACCGAGATCAAGGCCATCGCGCAGGCACACGTCGCCGATGTCTGGGACCACGCTTTCCTGGTGTACGACGGCGACGTGGCGGTGCGCGACTTTCTGCAATCGCTGCCCAGCCACAAGACGGTAGTGCTCGATCGCATTCCCACCGTCGAGAACCTGGCGGCCATCGCTTTCGAAACCCTGGCGCCGCACTACCAGGGCCACTACGGCAACCATCTGCGCCTGGCCCGGGTGCGCCTTTACGAAACGCCCAATTGCTGGGCGGATTGCGAAGGCTGAAAGCCCAGGCCGTAAAAGCGCCTCAATGCACCGTCGCGTCCGGCGGCGGCGCCTGGTCGTGGCCCAGGGCCGCTTCCCAGCTGCGCAAGGGCACGCAAGTCTGCAAACGCTCGATGGCGCGCTTGATCAGCGCCGGATGCAATTCATGGCCCACGTGCGACGCGACATCTATCGTCGAATCGCCCTGCAGCTGCCCCAGGCGGTGCTGCGCGGCCATGGCGTGACTGACGGTGATCACGGCGTCGTCGGCGCCGTGCAGCAGGTGGATGGTCGTGTATTGCGGCGCCTTGTCCGGCAAGGTCGCATAGCGGCCCGAGAACGCCAGCACGCGGCCGGCCAGCGCATCGTCGGCCTGCACCGCCTCGAGCGCCATGATGGCGCCTTGCGAAAAGCCCGCCAGCGCCGTGTGGCCCGCCTTGATCTTGAGCCGCCGCTGCGCGGCGCGCACGTAATCGTTCAATGCCGGCAAGGCCTGCGCCACGCGCTCGGCGCGGTTGTCCTCGCCCACGCCGCGCGTGGAGAACCACTGGCGGCCCGGGCTGCCGTTGTCGTAGGCGTGAAAGCCTTCGGGGATCAGCACCACCGCGCCGGGAAACGCCACGCGCAGGGCCAGGCCCAATGCTTCGAGATTGTCGGGGCTGCCGCCCACGCCGTGCAGCAGCACGAAAAGCTGCATGGCCTCGATGTCGGGGTTGGGGTAGAACTCGATGGAAGACGAAGCCATGCGCAAGGCACTCCGTAATGATTTAAGGATTAAGGCGCCCCAGCGCGGTCACACGCTCGGCGACGGGTTGAGTCGTGCGGATCAGCGCTTGATCAACGTTGCATTCATCGCGTCGGTCAGGCGCACCTGCCCAGAGCGTATCAGACCGTCCAGCTCGGCCTGCGCCGGCGGTTCGGCCTTCGACTGCCCGACGCGGGCCAGATTATCCGACTGCGGCAAAGGCATGCTTGTCACCGATCAAGGCAGTGGTTTCACCAGCCAGCAATTTTGTCAGAAAAGGATTTCGCTGCTCCACGCGCTTGTGGAACTCGGCCGGCGTATACAAAGTAGGGCTGACTGCCCGGCCTAGTGTTTTTTCCACCGCGCAAAGGGCGGCATAAACCTGCTCCTGCGTCAGCGTTTCGGACACCAGAAGCAAGTCGAAATCGCTATGGGCCGTATCGCCGCGCTTGGCTGCCGAACCATACAGCAAGGCTAGCTGCACCGAATCGGCGAGCTGCGCCAAGGCCTGGCGCAGCGTATCGGCAGGCCCCAGCAGTTTGATCGCAATGCCGCGCAGCTCGGAAAAAATCGGAGAATTCGCGTTCGCCCGATAGTGCTTCTGATTGCCAAGCAGGGTCTGCACGATCAGACCGCTTGCCTGCAAGCGCGCCAGTTCGCGCTGCACCGCGCCGTGTCCGCCGCCGGCCAGATCGATCAGTTCCCGGGTAAAGAAGCTGCGTTCCGGTTGGCCGAACAACAACGACAGCACGCGTTGTTGCGTGGCAGTGAAAAGCGCATCCGCCACACTGGTGCGAGCGTGGAGTGTGCCGCGATCGGCAGCTTTTTTACCCATTTCAGGTAATTAGATACCTAATTCGGGTAATTTGACAAGCGGCGCACGGCAGCGGCTAGTGCGGCAGAAAATCCCGCGCATCCAGCGGCAGCGGCAGGGACGACATCTGTGCAGCGAGCAGCGCAGCGCTGCCGCAGGCCAGCGTGAAGCCCAGCGCGCCCTGCCCCGCGTTGAGCCAGAGATTATCCGCGGCCCGGCTGCGGCCTATCAACGGCACGCCTGTGGGCGTGGCGGGGCGCTGGCCGGCCCAGGCCCGGGCCCGGCTCAGATCCAGCGCGGGAAAGGACTCGCGCACCTGGCGCTTGAGCAGCGCCACGCGTTCGGGCACCAGATCGGGAGTGCCGTCGATGTCCACCATGGCGGCGATGCGCAGCACGTTGCCCAGGCGGGCGTAGACGATGCGGCGCTGGTAGTCGGTCACGCTGATGGCCGGCACGCTCTTGTCGTCCGGTGCGACCGGCACGGTCAGGCTGTAGCCCTTGAGCGGATAGATGGGCGCGTCGCCGCCCAACTGGCGCAGCAGCGCGGGCGTGGCCGTGCCCGCGGCCAGCACGACGGCGTCGGTTGCGATGGCGCCGCCATCGGCGCGCACGGCCGAGATGCGCCGGCCGTCCGGCCGGTCAAAGCCCCGTACCGCCGTGCCCAGGCGGCATTGCACGTTGCCCATGTGCTGCAAGCGTTCGTACAGCCCTTCGGTAAAGAGCCGGCAATCGCCCGCCTCCTCGCTCGGAGTATGGACGGCGCCGGCCAGACTGGCGCCCATGCCGGCCAAGGCAGGCTCCAGGCGCAGCGTCGCCGCGGCGTCCAGCACTTGCTGCTCGGCGCCCAGTTGCGCCTGGTAGGCCACCTGCCTGCGCGCCTTGTCGAGCGAGGCCGCGTCGCGATAGGCGATGAGCTTGCCGCTGCGCACATGGGCGAAATCCAGCGGCTCTTGTTCCAGCAAGGCATGCAGCATGTCCCGGCTCAGGTAGGCCAGGGCCTGCAGGCTGGCCGTGGATGCCAGCGACGTGGCGCCGTTGCACGCCAGCGCGAACCGCAGGCACCAGCGCCACTGGGCCGGGTCCAGCGCGGGCCGCCAGCGCAGCGGCGCGTCGCCGCGCAGCAACCAGCCCGGCACGCTGGACAGCACGCCCGGGCCGGCCAGCGGCGCCACGTAGCTGTAGCTCAGTTGCCCGCCGTTGGCCTGACTGGCCCCTTGCGCGGGCTCGGTGCACGCGTCGACCAGGACGACGTCGTGCCCCTGGCGGGCCAGGAAATAGGCCGACGTCACGCCGATGACGCCGGCCCCGATCACGGTGATATGCATGGTGCTTACACGACAAAGAGAGGAATGCCTCCATTGTCGAAGCAGGCATGGCCTGAGCGCCAATAGCCAAGCCGCCTGCGCCCATAACCTGGATTTATGCGCTGCGGCGGCGCAGAACCGCATGCAACATGCCCAGCCCCATGGAAAGGGCTATGCAGACCAGAAGCACCGCCACGAGCGCGAACATCGCGGTCCTGAAGGCGTGCACGTAGTCGACGACCCCGGGATGCCCGCCCAATACCGCGAAGAACACGCCGCCCAGCGTCGCCGCGCCGACCGCGGCACCGATCTGCAGTGCCGCGGTCACCATGCCGGATGCGATGCCCGCGCGCTCGGGTTCCACCTCGGCCAGGACAATGCGCACGACAGACGGCAAGACCACGCCCTGCCCCATGCCGATCGCCGCCAGCCCCAGATAAAAGCCCGCGCCGGGCGCGCCGGTTCCAGCGAGCGCCGCGACGGCCGCAACCCCCAAGGCCAGCAGCCCGTAGCCCGACGTCAACGCGCTGAAGGGACCGAAGCGGTGAACCAGACGCGGCATCAACAAGGGACTCGACAGAAAGCCCAGGCCGAACGGCAGTATCGCAATGCCCGATGCCAGCGGCGACCAGTGCAGGCCGCTTTGCAGATAGATGCCATAAGTCAGGAAAAACGCGCTCATCGCGTAGAACAGAAACGCCAATACGAGTCCGAGCGCGACCACGGGATTGCGAAAAAGGCGCAGATCCAGCAGCGGATCGCCGCGGTGCGCGAGCTTGCGCCACTCCACGTGCAGCAACAGACCCAGCACCGGCAGGGAACCGACGAGGCAGGCGATCATCCATAGCGGCCAGCCGGCTTCGCGTCCGCGCGCCAGCGGATAGACAAGCATCAGCAGAAGCAGCGACAGCAGCAGCGTGCCGGACACGTCGATGCGCTGGCCGCTTGGCGGGCGGCTTTCGGGTATGAAGCGCCAACTGCCCAGCAGCGCAAATAGACCAATCGGCAAATTGACCAGAAAGATGGCCCGCCATCCGAGTCCGAATGGATGCAAGCTGATCAGCGCGCCGCCTCCGAGCTGCCCGATGACGGCAGCCAGTCCGAACACGAAGCCGTAAAGCCCCATGACACGCACTTGCTCGCGCGCGGTGAACACGCTGCGTATGGTGGCGAGGACCTGGGGCGCGAGGATGGCTGCGAACAGTCCCTGCAGGACGCGCCCGGCGACCAGCACGGCGCCGCTTGCGGCCAATCCGCACAGCGTGGACGCCACGACGAAACCGGCCATGCCGGCCATGAACATGCGTTTGCGGCCATACATGTCTCCAAGGCGTCCGCCGGTGACGAGCATGACGGCGTTTGCACAGGCGTAGGCGGAAACCACCAGTTCCAGCTCGGCGGGCTGAGCGCCGATTCCGTCCCGGATGGCCGGTAGCGCCAGATTCACGATGAAGTAGTCGAGCGGGGGCAGGATCGCGCCCACCAGCAGGACGATCAGCGCCCAGCCGCGATGGCTGCGCGTGGCATGGGCGCAGGCGCGCGGCGCCGTGGCGCAGGCTGTGAACGTGTTGTCGGTCATGATGAAAATCTCGCTAGAAACGCAAAAGGACCTGGCCGCGGCCCCTGGTACCCCGATCGGGTCCGCAAACCGGACATCGAAGACGCCATTCTGCCGCCCTCCGATAAAATGGAAAAACGGGAATTTATAGTATTATCTTTCGGATTATCCGATGGATAGAAAGCGATGCGCGGTTTCGAATTCGATCAACTCAAAACTTTTACAACCGTAGCCAAGGCTGGCAGCCTCTCGGCGGCGGCAGCGCTCGTGCACCTCTCTGCATCGACGGTCAGCGAGCAAATGCGCAAGCTGGAAATGCGTGCCGGCGTACCGCTTTTCGTGCGCAGCAAGCAGGGGGTCGAACCCACGCCGGCGGGCGTGCGGCTGCTGGAGCACGCCCGCCGCCTGGTCGCCCTGAACGAAGCCGCCTACGACGAATTGCGCAGCCAGGCGATCAAGGGCGAGTTGCGCGTCGCGATTACCGAATACTTCCGTCCCAATGAAGTAGCGGGCCTGCTTGCGCGGCTGCGCGAGTGCTATCCGCACCTGAGCCTGCATGTACAGGCGATGAAAAGCGTCGAAATCGAACAGGCCCGCTCCAGAGGGCTGATCGATCTGGGCGTGGTCATGAATCTATCGGCGGGGCCGTTCAGACCCATCGCCGGCAATGCGCAGTGGATACTGCGGCGCGAGCCGCTTTACTGGGTTGCCGCGCCAGCGCTGGCCGAGCAGTTGCCCGATCGGCTACCGCTCGTGCTACTGCCGGACGACTGCATGATGCATCAAGCCGCGGTGCGCCTGCTCAAGGAGAAAGCGCGTTCCTACGAACTCGTGCACAGCGCGTCAGGCGTGGCAGGCTTGCAGTCCATGATCGTCGCGGGTCTGGGCGTGGGTTGCCTGTGCGCATCGTCGATACCGGAAGGTCTCGTTCGCCTGGGGGCGAAGCAGCGCCTGCCGCCGCTGCCGGAGGCCGTGTTCTCGCTTACGCCGCCGCATCCCGCAGAGCAGGAAACCGTGGCCCAGGCGAGAGAGGTGCTGTCGCGTCAGCTGCTTGTATAAGCCGTCAACAAGCCGGTTTTTCTGGCGGTGAGCCCACCCCCGTCCAATGCCCAAGGCTGTGCAAGGATGGCAATGCCGTAGCCGGCGCCGCGTGCCAGGTCAGCCGCGGCATTGCCGCATCGCCCCCCTCCCAGACCAAAGCCGCCATCCAGTCCGGCTCCAGACGCAGCAGCCTCGCGTTCCAGGCGCCCGCGGGCGGCCGCAGACGCAGCGCGCCTTCAGGTTCGCCATCGAAGCCCACGCCCTGCATGTCCGCGGGAAAGTCCAGGCCAGCC
>CALGFL010000253.1 GCA_937881145.1 uncultured Bordetella sp. | reverse complement strand
GCCAGATGTTCCACCAGTTCTTCGGCGAGAACATGCTGCGCGCCGACGTCTGCAATGCGGTGGACGAACTGGGCCAGTTGCTGGACCACACCGGCCCCGTGGCCGAGTCTGAGCTCAACGCGGCGCGCATCTTCAACGCCGATCATTGCTTTTTCATCACCAACGGCACGTCCACCTCGAACAAGGTGGTGTGGCATGCCAATGTGGCCGCGGGCGACGTGGTGGTGGTGGACCGCAACTGCCACAAGTCGATCCTGCACGCGATCACGATGACGGGCGCGATCCCGGTGTTCCTGCGCCCGACGCGCAACCACCTGGGCATCATCGGCCCCATCCCGCTGGAAGAGTTCGACCCCGAGAACATCCGCAAGAAGATCGAGGCGAACCCCTTCGCCCGCGAGGCCAAGGACAAAAAGCCGCGCATCCTGACGCTGACGCAGAGCACCTACGACGGCGTGATCTACAACGTAGAGATGATCAAGGAAAAGCTGGGCAGCTACGTCGACACGCTGCACTTCGACGAGGCCTGGCTGCCGCATGCGGCCTTCCACCAGTTCTACCAGGACATGCACGCCATCGGTCCTGGCCGCCCGCGCAGCCATGACGCGATGGTGTTCGCCACGCACTCCACGCACAAACTGCTGGCCGGCATCTCGCAGGCCTCGCAGATCATCGTGCAGGAGTCCGAGACCCGCAAGCTGGACCGCAATATCTTCAACGAGGCGTACCTGATGCACACCTCGACCTCGCCGCAGTACGCCATCATCGCCTCGTGCGACGTGGCCGCGGCCATGATGGAGCCGCCCGGCGGCACCGCGCTGGTCGAGGAAAGCATCAAGGAAGCCATGGATTTCCGCCGCGCCATGCGCAAGGTGGCTTCCGAGTTCGGCAAGGACGATTGGTGGTTCAAGGTCTGGGGGCCGAACCGTCTGCCCAGCGAAGGCATCGGCAACCGCGACGAGTGGCTGCTCGAGTCCAACGACCACTGGCACGGTTTTGGCGATCTGGCCGAGGGCTTCAACATGCTCGACCCGATCAAGGCCACGGTGGTGACGCCGGGCCTGGACATGTCGGGCAGCTTCGGCGAGACGGGCATCCCGGCGGCGCTGGTGTCCAAGTACCTGACCGAGCACGGCGTGGTGGTCGAGAAGACGGGCCTGTATTCGTTCTTCATCCTGTTCACCATCGGCATTACCAAGGGCCGCTGGAACACGCTGCTGACCGATCTGCAGCAGTTCAAGGACGACTACGATCGCAATCAGCCGCTGTGGCGCATCCTGCCCGAGTTCTGCCGCGCGCATCGCCGCTACGAGCGCATGGGCCTGCGCGATCTATGCCAGCAGATTCACGAGGCGTATCGATCCAACGACGTGGCGCGGCTGACCACCGAGATGTATTTGAGCGACATGGTGCCGGCCTTGAAGCCTTCGGATGCGTTTGCCCGCATGGCGCACCGGGAGGTGGAGCGCGTGACGGTCGACGAGCTGGAAGGGCGCGTGACAGGGGTGTTGCTGACGCCTTATCCGCCGGGCATTCCGCTGTTGATTCCGGGCGAGCGGTTCAACAAGACCATCGTGCAGTATCTGCAGTTCGCCCGTGAGTTCAATCAGAAGTTCCCGGGGTTCGAGACTTACATCCATGGCTTGGCCGAGGATGTCGGGCCGGACGGGGAGAAACGGTTCTACGTGGATTGCCTGATCGAGGATTGAGCTGGGCGGGTTGCTTGTTGTGATAGGGGCAGCCATCGGAGTTCTTGAGACGCCGAGGCTGCCCTGCGCAATTCCGATGCTCGGCGCCGGTGGCGCCTGCGGTTGGCCGCCCCGTGCTTCGGATTGCTCCGGGGGCCTCGGCTCGCGGCACTTGCTGCTGCAGGGTTCGCAGGGGCCGCGTTTTTCGTTTATTCCGGCGTGGCGCTGATCTTGTGGATCGACAGGTCGGCGCCGTCGTATTCCTCTTCCTGGCTGACCCGCAGGCCGACCGTTGCGCGCAGCGCGCCGTAGACGATGGCACCGCCGGCCGATGCGATGACGATGCCGCCCAGCGTGCCTGCGAGCTGGGCGCCGAACGAGACCCCGCCCAGGCCGCCCAGCGCACGCTGGCCGAAGATGCCGGCGGCGAGGCCGCCCCAGGCGCCGCACAGGCCGTGTAGCGGCCACACGCCGAGCACGTCGTCGATGCGCCAGCGGTTCTGCGTCTTGGTGAACATCAGCACGAAGAGCACGCCGGCCACGGCGCCGGTGACGAGCGCGCCGAGCGGGTGCATCAGGTCCGAGCCCGCGCAGACGGCAACCAGGCCCGCCAGGGGGCCGTTATAGGTGAAGCCCGGATCGTTGCGGCCGATGAGCCAGGCGGCGAGCGTGCCGCCGACCATGGCCATGAGCGAGTTGACGGCGACCAGGCCGCTGATTTTGTCCAGGGTCTGCGCGCTCATGACATTGAAGCCGAACCAGCCCACGGTGAGCACCCAGGCGCCCAGCGCCAGGAAGGGGATGCTCGAGGGCGGATGCGCGGCGGCGATGCGGCCGTCGCGGGTGTAGCGGCCGTGGCGCGGGCCGAGCAGCATCACGGCCGGCAGTGCGACCCAGCCGCCGAAGGCATGGACGACGACCGAGCCGGCGAAGTCGTGAAACGGCGAGCCGAATACGTGCATGAGCCAGTCCTGCACGCCGAAGCGGTCGTTCCAGGCCATGCCTTCGAAGAAGGGATAGAGGAAGCCGACGATGATGAAGGTCGCGCACAGCTGCGGATTGAATTTCGAGCGCTCGGCGATGCCGCCCGAGACAATGGCCGGTATCGCCGCCGCGAACGTCAGGAGGAAGAAAAAGCGCACCAGCTGGTAGCCATTGTGCTGGGCCAGCGCATTGACGTCGGTGATGAATTGCACGCCGTAGGCGATGGTGTAGCCGATGAAGAAGTAGGCGATGGTCGAGACCGAGAAGTCGACCAGGATCTTCACGAGCGCGTTGACCTGGTTTTTCTTGCGGACCGTGCCGAGCTCCAGGAAGGCGAAGCCTGCGTGCATGGCGAGCACCATGCCGGCGCCTAGCAGCAGGAAGAGGGTGTCGGAGCTTGTCTTGAGGTTGTCCATGGTGATTGCTTGTCGCGTATCGAAACTGTGCAAAAACAAGCAAGAATCGGGCCAGCCATACCCGATATGGGGAATTGACGAACCAATACGGTGCGCGCCCGGTATTTTCAGGCGGAATTCAATCGAGAGGGCGGCACGGCGGCCTCATCATGGTGCAAATGCACCAGCGTGGTGATTCTTTGCCTTGATTTCGTGCCTGCCGGCGTTCGGGCAACGCGCGTCAGAACCGGTCGATCGAGAACGGCGCGAGAGTGCGCAGGTCGTCGGGCCGGCCGGCCATGGCGCCGGCGATGAGCCTGCCGGTGTTGGCCGACCCGGTCAGGCCCAGATGGCCGTGGCCGAATGCGCACCATAGCCCGGGGCTGTCGGGCACGGGGCCGAGCACCGGCATGGAGTCGGGCAGGCAGGGGCGGTGTCCCATCCAGACGGCGGGGTTGGCGGTGTCCAGCGCCGGCAGGCCGGCGCGGGCATGTTCGCCGAGCAACAGCGCGCGCTTCATCGAAGGTTTGTGCGTCAGGCCGCCGAACTCCACCGTGCCGGCCAGGCGCAGGCCGGTTTCCATGGGCGTAATGAAAAGCTTGCGGTCGGCCAGCACGACCTGGTGCGTGAGCGCGAGGTTGGGCGCGGCCAAATCCAGGTGATAGCCGCGCTGGCTTTCCAGCGGCACATCCCAGCCCTGCTCGGCGAGCAGCGGCTTGGACCACGCTCCGGCGCAGACCACCACGCGCTCGGCCTGCCAGCGGCGCGTGCCGTCCGACAGCGTCCAGCCCGACGCACCGGTTTGCAGGGACCGTATGGCGGCCTGCACCAAGGTGGTCTGCATTTCGGTCAGACGCGCGGCCAGGGCCTGGGCATAGCGCAAGGGATTGGCCACCCAGCCCTCGGTGGGCAGGAAGACGCCGACGCGATAGTCGGGGCCGACGTCCGGCTCCATGGCCTCGATGGTGGGGCGGCTGATCTTTTCCAGGTGCAGGCCATGTTCCTGCTTGAGCGCCCACGAGTCCTGGTCCTTGGCGTAACAGGCTTCGTCGGGATAAAGATGGAGCTGGCCGGCGCGGCGGATCAGATCGCTCGCGCCGAGCTCGGCGGCGATCCGGGTGTGTGCCTCGACCGAGCCGCGCAGCAGGCCGGACAGGGCCGCCGCGATGGCGCGCACTTGCTCGGGCTTGGATGCCGCCACGAAGCGCGACATCCAGGGCGCGATGCGCAGCCAATAGTAGGCGGGCACGTGCAGCGGGCTGCGCGAATCGAGCAGCATCGAAAAAGCCGTCTTGAGTATGCCGGGCGTGGCCAGCGGCACCACCGATCGCGAAGACAGCGCGCCGGCGTTGCCCGAGGAGCATTGCGATCCCGGCGGATTGGGGTCGAACAGCGTGACGGCATGGCCCGCCTGCCTCAGGGCGTAGGCGGTGCACAAGCCGACGATGCCGGCGCCCACGACAGCGATGCGTTCGCCTTGCTGCATGAGAAATCCTTGGTTGCGTGGTGCGGCGGTGCGCGAGACAAAGGATGATAGCGTCCTGGCGAGGGCGCGGCGCCGCGATCTGGTCAAATAGCGTCATGAGCGATTCTTTCGACGTTGCCGTGATCGGCGCCGGCGCGGCCGGCATGATGTGCGCCGCGGTGGCGGGGCAGCGCGGCCTGCGCGTGGTGCTGATCGATCACGCCGAAAAGCTGGCCGAGAAAATCCGCATCTCGGGCGGGGGCCGCTGCAACTTCACCAACATCGGCTCGGGTCCGGCCAACTTCCTGTCTGAAAACCCGCACTTCTGCCGCTCGGCCCTGGCCGGCTATACGCCGCGCGACTTTCTCGACCTGGTGCGCAGCCACCGCATCGCCTGGCACGAAAAGCACCGCGGCCAGCTGTTCTGCGACGAATCGAGCGAAGCCATCATCGACATGCTGCGCGCCGAATGCGGGCAGGGCGGCGTGGCCTGGCGCATGCCTTGCGAGGTGCGCGAGATCGCGCGCGGCGACGCGGGCTATGAGCTGCGCACCAGCCTGGGCCTGCTGCGCGCGGCCAGGCTGGTGATCGCCACCGGCGGCATGGCCATCCCGCAGATGGGCGCCACCGACTTCGGCTTGAGGGTGGCGCGCCAATTCGGTCTGAAGGTCGTCGAGCCGCGCCCCGCGCTGGTGCCGCTGACCTTCGACGCCGCGCAGTGGCAGCCCTTCGCCGAACTCTCCGGCGCGGCGCTCGAGGTCGATCTGCAGACCGGCCAGGACAAGACCGGCGGCCGCTTCCTGGAAGACCTGCTCTTCACGCACCGCGGCTTGTCGGGGCCGGCCATTTTGCAGATATCGAGCTACTGGAATCCGGGGCAACCCATCGGAATCGACCTCGCGCCGCAGCGCGACATGGCCGAGGAACTGCTGGCGCTCAAGCCGGGCAGCAGGCAGCAGCTGCAAACCGTGCTGAGCGAGCTGTGGCCCAGGCGGCTGGCGGAAACCTGGTTGCGCGAGGCGGGCGTGAGCGCCGGCGCGAGGCTGGCCGATCTGCCCGACAAGGCGCTCAGAGAGCTGGCCCGGCGCATCCATCGCTGGCAGCTTGTTCCCACCGGCACCGCCGGATACAAGAAAGCCGAGGTCATGCGCGGCGGCGTCGACACGCGCGGCCTGGATCAGAAATCCATGCAGGCCAGGGCCGTGCCCGGCTTGCACTTCATCGGCGAAACCGTGGACGTGACCGGCTGGCTGGGGGGATACAACTTCCAGTGGGCCTGGGCCTCGGGCGTGGCCTGCGGCCGCGCCCTGTAACCCGGGTTTTCCCAGGCAAACACCCCAGGCAAGCCGGTTATACTTGCGCCCAGCTGTCACGCAGGGTGCGGGAGAGAGCGGGCCAAGCCCGCCGCCGAAGGCGCAATTCGCCCAGAATCGCTCAGGTAACCCATACCGCACCTGCCCGGCGCCGACATCGGCGCCGAAACAGCACTCTGGAGAGACCTGGCGCCCATTGAATACGGGCAGCCCAGGCGCCGAAGGTGCAAACCCGCCGTCCACACCGACGCGGGGCAACTCTCAGGCAAAAGGACAGAGGGGCGGAACATCGGCCGGTGACGCGAGTCGTCCGGAGCGTTTTCCGCTTCCGTCGCCGGCATTGCGTAAATCGACCGTAGCCACGGAGTCTTCCCGCATGTCCGCACCTTTGCAGCGCACCCCCCTTTACGACGCCCACATCGCCGCCGGCGCCCGCACCGTCGACTTCGGCGGCTGGGACATGCCCGTCAACTACGGCTCGCAAATCGAAGAGCACCACGCCGTGCGCCAGGCCAGCGGCATGTTCGACGTGTCGCACATGCTCAACGTCGACGTGACCGGCCAAGGCGCCTACGACTTCCTGCGCCGGCTCATCGCCAACGACGTGGCCAGGCTCACCACACCGGGCAAGGCGCTCTACAGTTGCATGCTCAATCCGCAAGGCGGCGTGATCGACGACCTCATCGTCTACTTCTTCGCCTCCGACACCTGGCGCGTGGTGGTCAACGCCGGCACGGCCGACAAGGACGTGGCCTGGATGCGCCGCGTCGCGGCCTCGGGCAAGTTCGACGTGGCCATCGCGCCGCGCCGCGACCTGGCCATGGTGGCGGTGCAAGGCCCCGAGGCCCGCGCCAAGGTCTGGGCCGTGCGCCCGGCCTGGAAAGCCGCCACGGAAAACCTCACGCCCTTCTCGGGCGCGGCACTGGACGGCGACACGCTGGTGGCGCGCACCGGCTACACCGGCGAAGACGGCTTCGAGATCGTGCTGCCGGCCGCGCAGGCCACGGCCTTCTGGAACGACCTCGCTGCCGCGGGTGTGCGTCCCTGCGGCCTGGGCGCACGCGATACGCTGCGCCTGGAAGCCGGCATGAACCTCTACGGCCAGGACATGGACGAGCTCATCCATCCCGATCAGGCCGGCCTGACCTGGACCGTCTCGCTCAAGGACGCCGCGCGCCGCTTCATCGGCCGCGATGCCATCGAGCAGTTCGCCACGCCCGCCGCCTTCCTGGGCCTGAAATTGCTCGACCGCGGCGTGATGCGCTCGCACATGAAGGTGCAGACCGCACTGGGCGAAGGCGAAGTCACCAGCGGCACCATGTCGCCCACGCTGAACGTGTCGGTGGGCTTTGCCCGCCTGCCCGTCGGCGTCATGCCCGGCGATGCCGTGCAGGTTGACATCCGCGGCAAGTGGGTGCCCGCCCAGGTTTGCAAGATGCCCTTCGTGCGCAACGGCAAGGCCGTCGAGCACGCCTGATTTCATCGCTGAATCACAACTCATCCCTCCAGGAGCTCACCATGAGTCTGCCCACCGATCGCAAGTACACCGAGTCCCATGAATGGGTGAAGGCCGAAGGCGACGTCTTTGTCATCGGCATTACCGACAACGCCCAGAACCAGCTGGGCGACATCGTCTTCGTCGGCGACGTCGATGTCGGCGCCAAGCTGGGCGCGGGCGACACCGCCGCCGTGGTCGAATCGGTCAAGGCCGCCTCCGACATCTATGCGCCGGTAGCCGGCGAGGTCGTCGCCTTCAACGATGCGCTCGACGCCAACCCGTCGGCCATCAACGAATCGCCCTACGAGGCCTGGATCTTCAAGATCAAGCCGAACAATGCCGCCGATGCCGATGGCCTGATGGACGCCGCCGGCTACGCTGCGGCCAACGGCCTGTAATCGACGCCGCAGATGGCCGCGCAGGCATCTTCCGGCGCGGCTTGCACCCCTGTTTTCCGAGATGACCCCATGCCGAGCGCCCTGGACACCCATACCGATTTCATTCCCCGCCACATCGGCCCGAACGAGGCCGACCAGGCCAAGATGCTGGCCACCGTGGGCAGCCCCAGCCTCGACGCCCTGATCGGCGACGTGGTGCCGCCGGGCATCCGGTTGACGCATCCGCTGACCCTGCCCGCTTCGCGCGACGAAGCCGACGTGCTCGCCGAGCTGCGCACCATCGCCGGCAAGAACCAGGTGCTGCGCAATTACATCGGCCAGGGCTATTACGGCACGCACACGCCCAACGTCATCCTGCGCAACATCCTCGAGAACCCCGCCTGGTACACGGCCTACACGCCCTACCAGCCCGAGATCTCGCAGGGCCGGCTGGAAGCGTTGCTCAACTACCAGACCATGGTGGCCGACCTCACGGGCCTGGACATCGCCAACGCCTCGCTGCTGGACGAAAGCACCGCCGCCGCCGAGGCCATGACGCTGGCGCACCGCAGCGCCAAGAGCAAGAGCAATGTGTTCTTCGTCTCCAAGCACTGCCATCCGCAGACCGTCGAAGTGGTGCGCACGCGCGCCGAAGGTCTGGGCATCGAGATCGTCGTGGGCGACGAATCCCAAGGCCTGCCCGAGTGCTACGGCGTGCTGCTGCAGTATCCGCACAGCCTGGGCGGCGTGAGCGACTACCGTGCGCTGGCCGAGTCCGTGCACGCGCAAGGCGGCGTGGTGGCCTGCGCCACCGATCTGCTGGCCCTGGCCCTGCTGGTCGCGCCCGGCGCCTGGGGCGCCGACATTGCCATCGGGTCGGCCCAGCGCTTCGGCGTACCCTTCGGCTTCGGCGGCCCGCACGCCGGTTTCATGGCCTGCAAGGACGCGCACAAGCGCAATATGCCCGGCCGCCTGGTGGGCGTCTCCAAGGACGCGCAAGGCAACAATGCGCTGCGCCTGGCGCTGCAGACGCGCGAGCAGCACATCCGCCGCGAGAAGGCCACGTCCAACATCTGCACCGCGCAGGTGCTGCTGGCCGTGATGGCCGGCATGTATGCCGTGTGGCACGGCCCGGCCGGCATCGCGCGCATCGCCGAACGCGTGCAGCGCTATACCGCCGTGCTGCGCGAAGCGCTGGTCATGCTGGGCGTGCGGGTGGGCAACGACACCTTCTTCGATACGCTGCTGCTGCATACCGGCTCGAACACCGGCGCCATCGTGGCCGCCGCCGAAGCGGCCGGCATCAACCTGCGCCGCGTCAGCAGCACCAACCTGGCCGTATCGCTGGACGAAACCGTCACCGCGCAAGATCTGCAGACGCTGGTGAACGTGTTCGGCGCCGGCTTGCAAAAGAGCGTGGGCATGCTCAGCGTCGAGGCGCTGGCGAGCAAGGTCGCCAGCGGCATTCCCGCCGCGCTGCGCCGCGAAGGCGCGATCCTGTCGCACCCCGTCTTCTCGAGCGTGTCGTCCGAGACCGACATGCTGCGCTACCTGCGCAAACTGGCCGACAAGGACCTGGCGCTGGACCGCAGCATGATCCCGCTGGGTTCGTGCACCATGAAACTCAACGCCACGGCCGAGATGATTCCCGTGACCTGGCCCGAGTTCGCCAATCTGCATCCTTATGCGCCCGCTTCGCAGACCAAGGGCTATCGCGAGCTGATCGAGCGGCTGTCCGCCGCGCTGTGCGAGATCACCGGCTACGACAACATCAGCCTGCAGCCCAACTCGGGCGCGCAGGGCGAGTACGCGGGCCTGCTGGCCATCCGCGGCTATCACCGCGCCAACGGCCAGGGCCAGCGCAACATCTGCCTGATCCCCTCTTCGGCGCACGGCACCAACCCGGCCTCGGCCAACCTGGCCGGCATGGACGTGGTGGTGGTGGCGTCCGACGACAAGGGCAACGTCGACATTCCCGATCTGAAGGCCAAGATCGCCCAGGTGGGCGACAAGCTGGCCGCGCTGATGATCACGTATCCGTCCACGCACGGCGTGTTCGAGGAAGCCGTCATCGAGATCTGCGATCTGGTGCATGCCGCCGGCGGCCAGGTCTACCTGGACGGCGCCAACATGAACGCCATGGTCGGCCTGGCCCAGCCCGGCAAGTTCGGCTCCGACGTGTCGCACCTGAACCTGCACAAGACCTTCTGCATCCCGCACGGCGGCGGCGGTCCGGGCGTGGGGCCCGTGGCGGTGCGCGCCCACCTGGCGCCTTACCTGCCCGGCGTGCTGGATTCGCAGGGCAAGCTGCCCGAAGGCAGCAAGACCGGCCCCGTGTCGGCGGCGCCTTTCGGCTCGGCCAGCATCCTGCCGATTTCCTTCGCGTACATCGCGCTGATGGGCGCCGAAGGTCTGAAGCGCGCCACCGAGGTGGCCATCCTCAACGCCAACTACATCGCCACGCGCCTGATGCCGCACTATCCCGTGCTGTATTGCGGCCGCAACGGGCGCGTGGCGCACGAGTGCATTCTCGATCTGCGCCCGCTCAAGGATGCCACCGGCATCTCGGGCGAAGACGTGGCCAAGCGTTTGATGGACTACGGCTTTCACGCGCCGACCATGAGCTTTCCCGTGGCCGGCACGCTGATGGTCGAGCCCACCGAGTCGGAAGGCCTGCACGAGATCGACCGATTCATCGCCGCGATGATTTCCATCCGCCAGGAGATCGCCCAGATCGAGCGCGGCGAGCGCGACGCCTCCGACAACGTACTCAAGAACGCGCCGCACACCGCGCAGATGCTGCTGGCCGAAGAATGGCTCCACGACTATCCGCGCCAGCAGGCCGCCTATCCGCTGGCCAGTCTGCGCGACGGCAAGTACTGGCCGCCGGTGGCGCGCGTGGACAACGTCTACGGCGACCGCAACCTGGTGTGCTCGTGCCTGCCCGTCGAGGCGTATGCTTGAGACTGCAGCGATGCCGAAACCCGGGCATGGGCCCGGGCGTTGACGCAAGACAAGAGGCGGCCGCGGCTGCCTCTTTTCATTGACATGGAACGAGGGTGCAAAGAATGAGCGATAGCTTCATCGTCCGGCCGGTCCAGCAGGCGGATTTTTCTTCGTGGAAGGTGCTGTGGGACGGCTACAACGCGTTTTACGGCCGCTCGGGCGAGACGGCGCTCGACCCGGAGATCACCGCGGCCACGTGGAGGCGGTTTTTCGACGGCTACGAGCCCGTGCATGCGCTGGTGGCCCAGAGCGCGGAGGGCGGCCTGCTGGGTCTGGCGCATTATCTTTTCCATCGCAGCACGCTCAGCCTGGGGCCCACCTGCTACCTGAACGATCTGTTCACGGCCGAGGCCGCGCGAGGCAAGGGCGTAGGCCGCGCGCTGATCGAGGCGGCCCATCAGCGTGCCGCCGAAGCAGGGGCCACGCGCTTGTATTGGCATACGCAAACGACCAACGCCACGGCCCGCAGGCTTTACGACGCAGTGGGAGAAGACTCGGGCTTCATGGTCTACCGCAAGCCCATACTCTGATGGCCGACAAGATCCGCCTGGACAAGTGGCTCTGGGCCGCCCGTTTCTACAAGACGCGCAGCATCGCCGTCGACGAGATCGGCAAGGGCCGGGTGCACGTGAACGGCGTGACGGGCAAGCCTTCGCGCGAGGTCGGACCCGGCGACCTGGTCAGCATACGCAAGCAGGACCTGGTGTTCCACGTCGAGGTGCGCGGCGTGAGCGGCGCGCGCGGCCCGGCGCCGGTGGCCCGCGAGCTCTACGAAGAAACGCCGGAAAGCATCAAGGCGCGCGAACGCGCCGCTGCGCTGCGGCAACTGGCGCCCGAGCCGGCGCAAGACCTGCGCGAAGGCCGGCCGACCAAGAAGGACAGGCGCACGATCGACAGCTTCCGGGGGCGTTAGCCCGGCCGGTCCGGTTGGGTGGGGCTGGCCCGCCGCTTCGATCTGGCGGGCCTACCTGCCCACGTCCTTGCAGCTGTGATCCTGCAGTTCTTCCGACGAGCCCGGATTGGCGTTCGGGCCGTGGGCCTGGTAATACCCGTCCACCACGAAGAACCCGCCCGGCGCGGTCGCCATGAATAGGGAGTGATCGCCGATGGCCTGACCCCGGGCCTGGGCCTGACTGAGCACCCGTTCATAGGGATGCACGTGCGCTGCCGTGGGGGATGCAACGCGTGTCAGTCGATATAAATGATCGTTCAGGCGCGCATCCACCCACGTTCCCGGTGCCGCGTCGTCGTAGGCCGACAAGGCGTTGCGCATGGATTGCGAGATGCAGTCGATGTGGATGTGCAACTGGTTCTGCGAACGCCCCTTGGCCGAATTGATCGCCAGGCTCATCAAGGCGTCCGGCACGTGCGTATTCAAGGCCCGGCTGACGTAATCCCGGTTTTCCCAGGCATAGCGAAAGTAGTCGGGCGAGCCGGGCTGCGCGAGCGCCGGGCTTTCCATGCCTGCCACGCGCGCGGTGGGCATCAGCAAGTATTGCCCCTTGCCGCGGATGTCCTTGAGCAGCGCGTAGCCGTCCGGGCTCACCTTGGCGCATTTGCCCGGCCCCTTGCCGGCGGCGTCCGACGGCACGCACGACTGGCTGACGATCTGCCACAGCGCATCGGGATTGTGGACATAGACGAGCGCCTGGCAGCCCAGGAGCAGCGCCGCCGTGACGGCCAGGCCCGTCGCGGCCTGCAGAACTCGCCGGGTGCTTGCAGGCATGCGCGACATAAAGAGCGTTAGAGCGATTTTCGAAGAGGAGGTTTTGCCCATAATCGCGCTTCGCTTTGAAGGGTTGACGTTAATTTTTGTATGTACAAAAAT
>CALGFL010000252.1 GCA_937881145.1 uncultured Bordetella sp. | reverse complement strand
CCTCACGGTCGCCGCGCGCCCTGCGCGGTGGCCGGATAGGCTTGAGCGATCAGATCCGCCAGCCATTGCATGAACACGCGCAGCCGCAAAGGCGCGTGGCGCCGATCTGCGTAAAGCAGCGTCACCGGCAGCGGCGCGGCCCGATAGGCCGGCATCACTTCCCGCAGTACCCCCGAAGCCAGGTGATCGCGCATGCCGTAGGCGGGCACCTGGATCATGCCCAGCCCCGCCAGGCAGGCCGCCTGGTAGGCATCGACCCCATTGACCGTCAGCACGCCGCCCATGGGCACGTAGGCATAGCGCTCGCCGTCGAAGTACTGCCAGCCCGGATCGCGCGCGCCCGGCGCCGCGGCATACATGACCAGTCGATGGCCGCGCAGATCGCCCAGCGTGCGCGGCTCGCCGAATTTTTCGAGATAGCTCGCACTGGCGCAGTTGATCTGCGGCAGCTCGCCCAAGGGCCGGGCGATCAGCGACGAGTCCCGCACCGCACCGACGCGCAGCACGCAGTCGAAACCCTCGCGCAGCAGGTCCACTGATCGGTCGGTGGTCGACAGATCGAGCTCCAGATCGGGATGCTGCTCGAAAAAGCCCGGCAAATTCGGGATGACCACCGCACAGGCCAGCGCGTGCGGCATGTCCACCCGCAGCCGGCCGCCGACGGTCTTGCCCGTGGCAAACAGCGAATCGAGCTCGTCCATGTCGGCCAGGATGTCCTTGCAGCGGTCCAGGCACATGCGGCCTTCCTGCGTCAGCGCCACGCGGCGCGTGGTGCGCGTGAAAAGGCGCGCGCCCAGCCGGGTCTCCAGCTGTTTGACGGCGTTCGATACCGACGCCTTGGGCACGCCCAGGATGCCGGCCGCCTGCGTGAAGCTGGCCGTTTCCGCGGCCTGCACGAAAAGCCGCATGGCGTCGTAGTGATTCATGATCTTGAGGGTGCCGCGGGGATTATTGTTATTTTTTCTTGAACAGAAAAAACATTTTTACCTTATTTATCTATTTAAATCACCCAATTAAGATGCATGCCATCGCGTCTGCCTCCCGGGCGCATCCCCTCAAGGAGCCATCCATGTCCCGCAAGATCCTGCTCATTACCGGCGCCAGCCGCGGCCTGGGTAAAAGCACCCTGCTCCATGCCGCCCGCCGCGGCATCGACGCCGTCTTCACCTACAACAGCAACAAAGCGCAGGCCGACGAGGTCGTGGCCGAAGCGGCCGCCCTGGGCGCGCGCGCCGTGGCCTTGCAGCTCAATGTGGAAGAGACCGCTTCTTTCCCCGCCTTCGTCCGCCAGGTCAAGCAAGCACTGGCCCAGCACTGGCAGCGCGAGAATTTCGACTACCTGGTCAATAACGCCGGTTCCGGCGCCAACGCCAGCGTGGCCGAAACCACCGAGGCCCAGTTCGACGCCATGCTGCGCCAGCACCTCAAGGGACCGTTCTTCCTCACCCAGGCCCTGCTGCCGCTCATCGCCGACGGCGGCCGCATCGTCAATCTCTCCAGCGGCCTGGCCCGCTTCTCGCTCCCGGGCTATGCCGCCTACGCAGCCATGAAGGGCGGCCTGGAAGTGCTCACGCGCTACCTGGCCCTGGAGCTCGGACCGCGCGGCATCGCCGTCAACACGGTGGCGCCCGGCGCCATCGCGACCGATTTCGGCGGCGGCCTGGTGCGCGACAACGCGCAGATGAACGCCGCCATCGCCGCGCAGACGCCCCTGGGCCGCGTGGGCCTGCCGGACGACATCGGCGGCGCCATCTCGATGCTGCTGGCCGACGAGAACGGCTGGATCAACGCGCAGCGGATCGAGGTGTCGGGCGGCATCCGCTATTGAGCGAGCCGCCCAAACGGAACAACGCCCGAGGCGCGAGCCTCGGGCGTTGTGGCTTGAAGCCGACGGATTTAGTGGGTGAGCAGGTCGCCGACGAGGCCGCCGACCGCGGCGCCCCCCACTGTGGCGACCGCACCGCCGAAGATGACGGCGCCAGCGACGGCGCCTATGGCGGCACCGCCTATGGTGGCCCGGGCGTTGGGACTTATGCTGTCCCAGGTGGCGCAGCCGGACATGGACGCCGCCAGCAGGACGATAAGGCTCATCCGGGAAAGAGAACGGATGGTCATATGAGTGCTCCAGCTTTCAACTTCGATACTTAAAGTATTACATTAAGATCAAGCCAAAGCCACATATGCCATCAGTAATTTGTATCTTTCCCCCATCGTTTTAACAATTATTTCAAGGCCTTGTAGCGCAGGCGCCTGGGCTTGGCGCCCTCTTCGCCCAGGCGCTTCTTCTTGTCGGCCTCGTATTCCTGGTAGTTGCCGTCGAAGAACACCACCTGCGAATCCCCTTCGAAGGCCAGGATGTGGGTGGCGATGCGGTCCAGGAACCAGCGGTCGTGGCTGATGACCATGACACTGCCGGGGAACTCGAGCAGGCCGTCTTCCAGCGCGCGCAAGGGTTCCACATCCAGGTCGTTGGACGGTTCGTCCAGCAGCAGCACGTTGCCGCCGGCGATCAGCGTCTTGGCCATGTGCAGGCGGCCGCGTTCGCCGCCGGACAGCTGGCCCACCACCTTGCTCTGGTCGCTGCCCTTGAAGTTGAAGCGGCCCAGGTAGGCGCGCGAGGACATCTCGAACTTGCCCACGGTGAGCAGGTCGGCGCCGTCGGCGATCGCGTTGAACACGGTTTTCTTGTCTTCCAGGTCGTCGCGCGACTGGTCGACGTAGGCCAGCTTGACCGTCTGGCCGATCTTGACTTCGCCCGAATCGGGTTGCTCGCGGCCGGCGATCATGCGAAACAGCGTGGACTTGCCGGCGCCGTTGGGACCGATGATGCCGACGATGGCGCCGGGGGGCACCTTGAAGCTGAGGTTGTCGATCAGCAGGCGGTCGCCGTAGGCCTTGCTCACGCCGTTGAACTCGATGACCTCGTTGCCCAGGCGCTCGCCCACGGGAATGAAGATTTCCTGGGTCTCGTTGCGCTTCTGGTATTCGTAGGACGACAGCTCTTCGAAGCGGGCGATGCGCGCCTTAGCCTTGGCCTGGCGGCCCTTGGGGTTCTGCCGAACCCACTCCAGTTCTTTCTTGATGGTCTTCTGGCGGGCCGATTCGGAGGCCTCTTCCTGCTTCAGGCGCTCGTCCTTCTGCTCCAGCCAGGAGCTGTAGTTGCCCTTCCAGGGGATGCCGTGGCCGCGGTCCAGTTCCAGGATCCATTCGGCGGCGTTGTCGAGAAAGTAGCGGTCGTGGGTCACGCCCACCACCGTGCCGGGGAATTTGTGCAGGAACTGCTCCAGCCATTCCACGCTTTCCGCGTCCAGGTGGTTGGTGGGTTCGTCCAGCAGCAGCATGTCGGGCTTGGACAGCAGCAGGCGGCACAGCGCCACGCGGCGCTTCTCGCCGCCGGACAGCACGCCCACGTTGGCGTCCCAGGGCGGCAGGCGCAGCGCGTCGGCGGCGATTTCCATCTGGTGCTCGATGTCGTCGGCGCCGCTGGAGGCGGCCGCGGCGATGATGGCTTCCAGCTCGGCCTGCTCGGCGGCCAGCTTGTCGAAGTCGGCGTCGGGCTCGGCGTACTCGGCGTAGACCTCGTCCAGGCGCTTCTTGGCGGCCATGGCCGCGCCCAGGCCCTCTTCCACCGCCTGGCGCACCGTGTGCCCGGGGTTGAGCTGCGGCTCTTGCGGCAGGTAGCCGATGTTCAGGTTCGGCATCGGGATGGCCTCGCCTTCGATCTCCTTGTCCACACCGGCCATGATCTTGAGCAGGGTGGACTTGCCCGAGCCGTTCAGGCCCAGCACGCCGATCTTGGCGCCGGGAAAAAAGGACAGGGAAATGTCGCGCAGGATCTGACGCTTGGGCGGCACGATCTTGCCGACGCGATTCATGGTGTAGACGTATTGGGCCATCGCGGATCGGTAGGAAAAAATTCGTTGAAGGCCGCATTTTAGGCGGTTCGCCGGCCCGGCATGAATCGCCATGGATTGCATGGGTTCCCGACCCGCTCCTGCGGGCCCATAAAGAAATGATATAGTATTTCAAATACAGCCTCGCCCCCAACACTCCACGCCATGTCCCGCCTACGCCTTGCCTCCTGGCTCGCCGCCTGCCTGTCCCTGCTTCCCGCCTGCGCCTGGGCCGCCCCTGTTTCCATCGTCGCCGCCGAGAACTTCTATGGCGACATCGCCCAGCAGATCGGCGGCAGCGACGTGACCGTCACCAGTATCCTGCAATCGCCCGACCAGGATCCGCACCTGTTCGAGGCCGCCCCCTCGACGGCGCGCGACATCGCCGCCGCGCGCATCATCGTGCAAAGCGGCATCGGCTACGACGACTGGATGGCCAAGCTGGCGCAGGCCTCGAACGGCGGCGCGGCCAGGCTGCTCGTGGTCGCGCCCCTGGCGGCACGCAAGGACGGCGACAACCCGCACATCTGGTACGACCCCAAGACCATGCTCGCCTACGCCGCCGTGCTGACCGAAAAACTGGCCGCCGCCGATCCCGCGCATGCCGCCGATTTCCGCGCGCGGCTGGCCGGCTTCCAGGCCTCCATGCACCCCGTACTGGAAAAGATCGCCGCCTTGCGCGCCCAGTATTCCGGCACGCCCGTCACGGCCACCGAACCCGTGTCCGGCTATTTGACGGACGCCGTGGGGCTGCGCAACCGCAACGCCGCGTTCCAGGTCGCGGTGATGAACGACACCGAACCCAGCGCCTCGGATCTGGCCGCGTTCGAACAAAGCCTGAAGACGCGCGCCGTTAAACTGCTGGTCTCCAACAACCAGGCCACCGACCAGTTGGCCGATCGCATGAGAACCCTTGCCTGGCAATCCTGCGTGCGCGTGCTGCCCGTCACCGGGACCGAAAGTAACGGCATGACCTATCAGGCCTGGATGTTCCACGTGTGGAACAAACTGCAGCAGGGCCTG
>CALGFL010000251.1 GCA_937881145.1 uncultured Bordetella sp. | reverse complement strand
AGGAACAAGGCGTGGCCGCGCCATTGGCCCTGGATGCCGTCCGACGAATCGAAAATGCCGAAGATCGCCAGGCCGGCCAGCAGCAGCGCGAAGCCGACGTACTGCGGCCGCCGCAGCCGCTCGCGCATCGTGAGCACGGCAAGCATGGCGACAAAGAACGGCATCGAGCCGATCATCACCGAAGCAATGTGCGAGGCAGGCGCGTATTTCATGCCCGTGGCGCTGATGAACAGGAACGGCGCGCCCGCGCCGGCGACCAGTTGCGCCGTCACGCGCCAATTGGTCGCGTTCAACGGCATGCCGCGGCGCAGGCAAAGCGGCACGAGCACGGCCGACGCGCAAAGGTAGCGCACGAGCATGATGTCGATCGGACGCAGCGAGGTCTTGACGCCGACGCGAGTGGACACGACCCACACCGCCCAGATCAACACGACCAGCAGGCCCCACGCCGTGCCGATCGCAGCCTGGCGCAAGGGCGAATAGCGCCCGCTGTCGGCGGGCGCGGACCACGGGGGTGCGTTCATTTCGCGGCTTAGGCCAGTTCGCAATGCGCTTCGAGACGGTAGCCGTCAGGGTCGACCACGAATGCCGCGTAATAGCCCGAGCCGTAGGACTCGCGCACGCCGGGCCCGCCGTTGTCGCTGCCACCATGGTCCATGGCGGCCCGGTAGAACGCGTCGACCTGGGCCGAGGTCGAGGCGACGAAGGACAGATGCAGGCCGGATTCCGGATCTGCGATAACAGGGCGCGCGGTCTTGAGCAGCCACAGCTTAGGTTCGTCGGAGCCGTACGAAAGCGACGAATCGTCGGCGCTCAGGCGCTGGTAGCCAAGCGCACCCAACGTGTGGTCGTAGAAGTGCGTGCTGCGGACGATATCGGAAATGCCGAGTGAAAGGTGATCGATCATCTGAGTTCTCCTGATTCATTTCCCTTGGGGTTTTAGGTAGCTTTTATAACCATCATGATGGTTATGTTAGGAGCAGGGTCTATCCTTGTCAACCACCTTGCCGGTTAGATAAGATCCGGCCATGAAGAACACGGTTTCGAGCGCCCGGCGCTTCCTGATTCCGGCGCAATCCGAGAGCCTGAGCATCGACTTCGCCAATACGAGGTACTGGCGGGGCACCGACGCGCCGACCGAGACGTTCGCAAAGCTGGACGATGTCTTGGCCTGGTGCCGCGACACCGCGAAGATTCCCGCGGCGATGATCGACGGGTTTCGCGTGCGGTGCCTGCAGGACGAAGAAGCGGCGCTTGCAGGCGCGATCGCCCTGCGCGAACTGCTCTACCGGCTCTACCTGGCCCATGCTCAAGGCGCGGAGCCGGACGGCCAGGATCTCTCGGCGCTGCGCCAATACCTGGGCGCCGCCGCGCCACGCAAGGCGCTGTCGCGCGTCGACGGGCGCTACGAATGGGCCGTCGACGGCCAGTACTGCAGCTTGACGGGTTTGCTGAGTCCGGTGCTCTGGTCAGCCACGGATCTGCTGGGCGGAACGCGCCTGGGCAAGCTCAAGCGCTGCGCCAACGATCAATGCAAGTGGCTGTTTATCGACGACAGCAAGAGCGGCAACCGGCGCTGGTGCTCGATGTCGGCCTGCGGCAACCGCGCCAAGGCGCATCGGCATTACCACGGCAAAACGGGCTGAGCAGGCGTCAAAACGGCGGCAGCCGCCGCCTGACGGGCTGGGACTTCACGATCGCCGTGCTGGTTTCGGCAATATTGGTGATCCGGTCCAGGATGTGATCCAGGTGCTCGATCGAGCGCAGGTAAAGCCGGCCGATGAAGCAGTCTTCGCCCGTCACCTTGTCGCACTCGCCGAACTCCGGAATGTTCTCGATCAGTTTCTGCACGGCCTGGAGCTTGCCGGGCATCGGCCGGATGCGCACCAGCGCCTGCATGGAGTAGCCCAGCGCGCGCGGTTCGACGTCAGGACTGAAGCCGTGGATGACGCCCCGCTCTTGCAAACGGCGCAGGCGGTCGGAAGCGGCCGGTGACGAGGCCCTATTTGCTCGGCAAGCAGCTTGACCGCCATGCGGCCGTCTTGCTGGAGCAGGGTCAGGATGCGGCGGTCGGTATCGTCCAGGCTCATAAGAAAATCTCGATAAATGCCTAATAAAGATAATTAAATGTAGCCCTGCTCCTTAAATTTCGCATTCGAATTCTGCAGCCCGTCTTCTACATTGGAGCCGTCCGATGAAAAAGGAAAAGCGAGATGAGCGAGAAGACGCGCGGGATGATGGAGATGGTCGCGGCGATGATGGTCTCCGGCACCATCGGCTGGTTCGTCGTGGTTTCGGGCCGCCCGGTGCCCCAGGTCGTCTTCTGGCGCTGCGTGTTCGGCGCGCTGGTGCTGTTGCCAGTGTGCCTCGCCAAGGGGTATCTGCAGCCCGGCCGCATCAGCCGGCGCCAGGCCATGCTGGCCGTGCTGGGCGGCGTCGCCATCGTGGCCAACTGGCTGCTGCTGTTCGCGGCATATTCGCAGGCCACCATTTCGATTGCCACGACGGTCTACAACACCCAGCCGTTCATGCTGGTGGGTCTGGGGGCCTTGTTCCTGGGCGAGCGCCTGACCCTGGCCAAGCTGGGGTGGCTGCTGCTGTCGTTCGGCGGCATGCTGCTGATCGTGCAGTCGCGGCCGGACGCGGCGGCCGCGCAGGGCGGCTATCTGCTGGGAATACTGCTGGCATTGGGCGCGGCGTTCTTCTACGCGCTGGCCGCTTTGCTGGCCAAGAAACTCAAGGAGGTGCCGCCGCACCTGATCGCGCTGATCCAGGTCGGCGTCGGCATCGCCACGCTGTCGCCTCTGGCACTGTATGCCGGATGGCCAGGCGGCGCTGCCGTCTGGGGCCTGCTGGCCACGATCGGAGCGGTGCACACCGGCCTGACCTACATCCTGCTCTACGGGGCGATTCAGCGGTTGCCGACGTCTTTGACGGGGGCCTTGTCCTTCATCTATCCGATCGTGGCGATCGTGGTGGACGACGTGGCGTTCGGCCATCGCCTGCATCCGCTGCAGGCGACGGGCGCCGTCCTGATTCTGCTCGCGGCCGCCGGCATGACGCAGGGATGGCCGCTTCGCAAGCATGCGCGCGGCGCGGCAACCCGGGGCGCATGACGGCCGCCGCGGCCGCCGCGGACTCAATCCAGATTTTCGACCTGCGCCGACTTGCGCGACAAGCCCTTGGGCAAGGGGAAGGACACGTGTTCTTCCAGGCCTTCCATGGTGCGCACCGACACCGCGCCCAGTTCTTTCACGCGAGCCACGACCTGCTGCACCAGCAGTTCGGGCGCGGATGCGCCCGCCGTGACGCCCACGCGGCGACTGCCGGCCAGCCAGGCCGGATCGATCGAATCGGCGCCGTCGACCAGATAGGCCGCCGCGCCCTTGCGCTCGGCGACTTCGCGCAGGCGATTGGAGTTCGAGCTGTTGACGCTGCCCACCACCAGCACCACATCGCAGCCGGGCGCCATGATCTTGACGGCGTCCTGGCGGTTCTGCGTGGCATAGCAGATGTCGCTTTTCTTGGGTTCGACGATATGCGGAAAACGCGCCTTGAGCGCGGCCGACACCGTGGCGGCGTCGTCGATCGACAAGGTGGTCTGCGTGACGAAGGCCAGATTGTCCGGATCGCGGACCTGCAGCTGCGCCACGTCCTCGACCGTCTCGACCAGGTGCATGCCGCCCTCGGACTGGCCCAGCGTGCCCTCGACCTCGGGGTGGCCCTTGTGGCCGATCATGATGATCTCGCGTCCGGCCGCGCGCATGCGCGCGACCTCGATGTGCACCTTTGTGACCAGCGGGCAGGTGGCGTCAAAGACGCGCAGGCCGCGGCTCTCGGCCTCGGCGCGCACGGCCTTGGACACGCCGTGCGCCGAAAACACCACGATGGCGCCGGCGGGCGCTTCGTCCAGTTCGTCGATGAAAATCGCCCCTTTCGCGCGCAGGTCGGACACCACATAGCGGTTGTGCACGATTTCGTGGCGCACGTAAATGGGCGCGCCATGCAGTTCGAGCGCGCGCTCGACGATCTCGATGGCGCGGTCCACGCCGGCGCAAAAGCCGCGCGGCTGAGCCAGCACGACTTCGGCGCCGGGCTGCGTGACCCTGGACGCATCACTCATCACAGCACTCCCAGGATGGCGACGTCCAGCGTCAGGGCGTTGCCGGCCAGCGGATGGTTGAAGTCGAACAGCGCCCACTCGTCGTTGATCTCTTTGAGCACGCCCGAATAGCGGCCGCCGTTGGGGGCCGCGAACTCGACCATATCGCCCGGATCGAACGTGGCGTCTTCGCCCGCATGCTCGTTCAGCATGGCGCGAGAGACGCGCTGGATGAGCTCGGGATTGCGCTCGCCGTAGGCGGCCGTGGGCGGCAGCGTGACGCTCAGGCGCTCGCCTTCGGCATGGCCGACGAGCGCGGCTTCCATGTCGGGGGACCACTGGCCGCTGCCCATCTGCAACGTGGCGGGCCGGCCGCCGAAGGTGTCGATGAAGACTTCGCCTTCGGCAGGGCCAGAGGCCAGCACGATGCGGTAATGCAAGGTCAGGTAGGAATCCGGACGGATCAAATTGTTCACTTCGGCGCTAGCGGCGTTCAAGTTCTGCCACCCTGATGAATTGTTCGCAAACCTTGATTTTAGAGCTTAATGAAGCAACCCCCATGCACCCTCCCCGTTTCGCCCTTGGCGCAGGGGCAACCATGAACCTGGCCGAAAGCCTGCCCGAGCACCAGCTTCCCCGCGAGCGGCTGCTGCGCCACGGCGCCGCCGTGCTCAGCGACGCCGAACTGCTGGCGGTGGCCCTGCGCACCGGCACCCGGGGCCTGAACGCCGTCGAGCTGGGCGGCCAGCTGATGCAGCGCTTTGGCGGCCTGCGCGGCTTGTTCGGCGCAGCGCCGGCCGAGCTGCGCACCGTGCCGGGGCTGGGCGCCGCCAAGGCCTGCACCCTGGCCGCCGTGCTGGAACTGGCGCGCCGCGCCACAGAGGAAGACCTGCGGCGCCTGGACGCCCTCTCCCACCCCGACCGGGTCAAGCAGTATTGCCGCACCGCCCTGGGCCACTGCAAGGTGGAGCACTGCATCGCCCTGTATCTGGACAACCGGCTCAACCTGATCGCCACCGGCGAGCTGGCGCGCGGGACGTTGGCGCAGGCTTGCGTCTACCCCCGGGAGGTGGTCCGGGAGGCCCTGCGCCATCACGCAGCTGCCCTCATTCTGGCGCACAACCACCCCTCGGGCCTGGCGCAGCCCAGCCAGGCAGACCTGGATCTGACGCTGCAGCTGCGCCGGGCGCTGGCTCTGGTGGACGTGAAGTTGATCGACCACCTGATCGTCGCGGCCGGGGAAGTGGTGTCCATGGCGCAGTTGGGGATGATCGCGCCGTAGATTCCCCAATAAAAACCAAGACTTGCGCTTGCATTGCGCCCAAGGTTAGAATTGCGAGTTCAGTTTTTTCGGATACGTGATCGGGGAAAAGGCCTATGACGAGTCTGTGGGCTCCCCCTGATTGGCGACCCTAACCCTAGCCAAAAGCCTGCCTAGCCAGAAGCCTGCCTAGCCAGAAGCCTGGCAAACCCGGAAGATTGCAAATGAAAGAAGGCATCCACCCCGAATACCGCGAAGTGGTGTTCATGGACGTGCAAACGGGCGACAAGATCGTGACCCGTTCGACCGTCAACACCCGCG
>CALGFL010000250.1 GCA_937881145.1 uncultured Bordetella sp. | reverse complement strand
TCGACGATGAGCGTGAACCAGGCGCGAAACAGCGTCGATTGCCGGGGCGACAGGCTATCTCCGTCGTCGGTCGGCAGCGGGGCCTGCAGCGCGCGCGCAGGGCTGGCGTATGTCGCCAACCCGGTCGCCAACCCGGTGGCCGCACAAGCCGAAAGAAAACGCCGGCGCATGATCACTTCCCGCTTTCGGTATGCCAGTCCACGTCCACCCAGCCGGCTTTGGACGGCAGGGGCGCGTTGCGCCGGCTCAGCGAAATCGTCGGGTACTGGGCCACCGCGCGCAGCTTGGGAAAGAGATAAGTGCGCGCGGCGTTGCGGAAGATGGGCTCCTGGTCGGCAGGCAGGGCAAGCATGACCTCGCGCTCGGCCATCGCGGCCGCCGCGGAGGGCGCGATCACGACCATGGTGCTCGCCAGCCGGGCCGGAGCGATCGTGTCGGCCAGCGCGGGATAGCGCTTGTCGAGCACGGCCAGCGTGTCTTGCACCAGCCGGGCGTCGGGAGAGAAGATCGCGTAGCGCGGCGTCAGCGCCAGCGTGACCGGAAAGTAGCGCGGCGCGGAAAGCTGCTTGGCAAAGGGCGCGGTGGAGCTGGCGGCCGTTCCCGCCAGGGCGCTCACCGGCCGCATCCAGGACGCGACGCCGGCCGCGTCGTCGACGGCGGTCTGCACAGGCAGGCGGCTATAGTCCTCGTCGCTGTCGGCCTTGGCTTCGTAAGCACCGATGATCTGGGGAAAGAGCACCTCGCCCAAGGCATGCCGGATGGCTGCCTGCTGCTTGGGGTCGCGCTGCGCACCGGGCGAGAGCTGGGCCACGAACACCGGCGCGACCAGCGACGATTTGGCATACCAGCAGACGGCGGCCGGGCCGGCCAGCGCTTTGCTCAGGATGGGCGCGGCCTCTTTGCCCGCATCGCCCAGCCGGTCCAGCAGCTGGGTGGCGTCGTTCCAGTCCACCGGCAGGCTGGCGCACGCCGCCGGGTTGGCGGGCAGGGCATGCCACAGATCGGCGCTGTTCCAGCCCTGGGGCAGATGCTCGGGCACCACCAGTGCCGAGGTGCTCCAGGTGCTCTCGCCGCCATTGGCTGCCGGCGCGAAATCGAAGCGCAGGGCATCGATGCCCATGAAGAAGGCCTGGTAGCCGAAAGAAAGATAGTTGACCGATACGGCCAGCCTGTGGCCGTTGGCCGCGAGCGGCACGTGCTCCAGGCCGTAGCTACGCAGGGCGTCGTCGGTGCCGTCGTCCAGCATGCGCGTCACGGCCTTGACGCGTTCGCGGATCGGCTCGTTGGCGTTGTCCAGCAGCATGCCGGGCTCGGACATGATGACCAGCCGGTCGTCCTTGGCGGCATAGATCAGTGTGTGGTTGGTGGCCAGCCGGATGGCGTAGACCGGCGTGCCATCGGGCAGCTTGGCGATGCGCGAAAGCTGCGAGTCCGAGGCGGCCACGTTGCCGATGGCCTGCACCAGTTTGGCGACGCCGTTGCGCCGCATCGAAATCATCCAGCGGCCGAGCCGGTGATCGGGGGAACGCCACAGCAGCACGCGCGCGGGTTCGTCGAAAATCTGCCGGATGATGCCGTCGCGCCAATCCAGGTCGTGCTCGAAGGCGAAGCGGCGCAGGGCGCCTTCGGCCGACAGCCGCGTGGGATGCGTTTCGTAGTAATCGACGAAGTCTTCGGTCAGCAGGGTCTGCAGCAGGGGCACCTTGACGATGTCCCGCGGCAGGCGCGACAGGGCCGAGCTGTCGATGACGGCATCGGGCCGGTTGATGTCGATGTGGACATCGTAGACCTGCGGTTTTTCAGGTTCGTGATGGAATTCGAAGGGCCGCCATAGGGCCTGGATGATCAGCAGCGCCAATGCCGCTGCGACGACGATGGCCAGCCCCGCAATCTTGTGTGCCCGTTTCATGTGCCCGATTCTTGTAATGACGGCATGTGGGCAGGCGCGGCGCACTCTGCGTGCGCGCGCATCCTGCCGTGTCGGGCAAGATTATCATCAGGCAACCATCTTCTGAAGTGCGGCGATGCGGGTCTCGATGGGCGGGTGCGAAGCGAAGAGGGCGCCCAAGCCCCCCGCGCCGGCAATGCCGGAGGACGCGAAGGACTTGGGCAGTTCGCCCGCCTGCAGCCCGCCCAGGCGGGTCAGGGCACGGATCATGGGCTGGTTCGAACCGAGCAGTTGCGCCGACCCGGCGTCGGCGCGGAATTCGCGCTGGCGCGAGAACCAGGCCACGATGACCGAGGCCGCCAGGCCGAACACGATCTCGCAGACCATGACGGTGACGAAATAGCCGATGCCGGTGCCGCCGCCGTTTTCGCTGCGGTCGTTGCGCAGCACGGTGCGGTCGACCACATAGCCCACCACGCGGGCCAGGAACACCACGAAGGTGTTGACCACGCCCTGGATCAGGGCGAGCGTGACCATGTCGCCGTTGGCCACGTGCGCGACCTCGTGGCCGAGCACGGCGGTGACTTCTTCTTCGTTCATGCTTTCGAGGAGGCCCGTGGACACGGCCACTAGCGCTTCGTTCTTGAAGGCGCCCGTGGCGAAGGCGTTGGGCGCGCCTTCGTAGATGGCCACCTCGGGCCGGCCGATGCCGGCGCGGTCGGCCAGCTGGTACACGGTGCCGACCAGCCAGGCTTCGGCCTGGCTGCGCGGAGCGTTCGGGTCGATGACCTGCGCCCCGGTGCTCCATTTGGCCATGGGCTTGCTCATCAAGAGCGAGATGAGCGAGCCGGCGAAGCCGACCACCGCCGAGAAGGCCAGCAGCATGGGCAGGTTCAGCCCCTGTGCCGTGAGGAAGCGGTCGACGCCGAGGATGCGCAGCGTGACGGACAGCACCAGCATCACGGCGAGGTTGGTGGCGATAAAGAGAAAGATGCGTTTCATGGATAAGGTTCGATGCGCGGGGTTTGATTCCGCCACAGGTCGTTGCGGAAATCACATTCTTACGAAAAACTGAATTTAAATCAAAAGGTATAGTTCGTGGATCCTTCAATGCGTTTCAACCCTCGTCGCTCCCATGCAGGCTCTCTGGATGTTGCTGGCCTCCGTCATGTCCGCGGTCATGGGCGCGTGCGTGAAGCTGGCCTCCGAGCACGGGGCGTCCCTGGCCTCGATCATCGTATTGCGCGGCCTGCCCTCGGTCCTGCTGCTGCTGTTCTGGGCGCGGGTCAGGCGCCAACCCGTCATCACGCCGAACTGGCGCCTGCACGTATGGCGCAACGTGGCCGGCCTGTGTTCGATGTGGCTGGGCTTTTACTGCGTCTCGCAACTCCCGCTGGCCACGTCCGCCAGCCTCACTTACACCTCGCCGCTTTTCATCGGCTGCTGGATGCTGGGCTGGGGCGGCGCGCGGCGCGATCCGGTGCGCATCGCCGCGGTGGCGCTGGGTTTCCTGGGCGTGGTCGTGGTGCTGCGTCCCAGCATCACGCCCGATCAATGGGAGCCCGCCTTGCTGGGCCTGGTGGCCGGCATGGCAACGGCCATTGCCATGCTGCAGCTGCGCGAACTGGGCCGCATGGGCGAGCCGGAGTGGCGCACGGTGCTGTTCTTTTCGATCGCGGTCTGCCTGAGCAGCGTCGTGGGCCTGGCGCTGGAAGGGTGGGGCCAGCCCGACTGGATCGCCTATCTCAGCCTGCTGCTCGTGGGTTCGATCGGCCTGCTGATGCAACTGGCGCAGACCCGGGCTTTCGGCAAGGGCGCACCGCTGTTGACCGCCGCTTTGCAATATTCCACCATCATCTTTGCCATGGTGCTGGGCGTTCTGTTCTGGGACGACGTGCCCGACGCACTGGCCTGGACGGGCAGCGGCCTGATCATCCTGGCCGGCCTGATCTCGGCCTGGAGCACGGCGCGCCAGGCCGCGCCGGCCTAAGATCGAATCCTTGACGCCAGCCCGGCATCACGACGACACAAGCCGCGCCGCGCCCGGCGCGGCCATCCAGGGAGAAACAACCATGACGATCACGCTGATCTCCGTTTCCGATCTCGCCGCCCGCCTGGCCGCTGGCCAGATCGACCATGGCAGGCTGCGGGTTTTCGATCTGCGCCACGACCTGATGGATCATTCCGTAGGCCGGCGCGCGTACGGCGAAGGCCATATTCCCGGCGCACGCTTCCTGGACCACGAAACCGAACTCTGCGCTTCGCGCACCGGCAAGAACGGCCGCCATCCGCTGCCCACACCCGAACACCTGGCCAGCCTGATGGCCGCCCACGGCGTCACGCCCGATACACTGGTCGTGGCCTACGATGCCAGCGGCGGCCAATACGCCGCCCACCTGTGGTGGATGCTGCGCTGGATCGGCCACGAAAACGTCGCCGTCCTCGACGGCGGCTGGCCCGCCTGGTCGGCCGCCGGCCTGGCCACGCGGTCCGGACCGGCGCAATCGCTGGCGCCGCTGCCCAAGGCCAAGCCCCGCGGCTCGCTGGCGGGCAGCGTCGACGCCGTCGCCGTGCTCGCCAACATCGACAAGCAAGACTTCGTCGTGGTCGATGCCCGCGCCGCCAACCGCTATCGCGGCGAAGTCGAACCCATGGATCCGGTGGCCGGCCACATTCCCGGCGCGCTCAATCGCCCCAATACGCAAAACCTCGAAGCCGACGGCCGCTTCAAATCGCCCGCGCAACTGCGCGCCGAATTCGAGGCCTTGCTCGGCGGCCGCGCCCCGCAAGAGGTCGTGCACCAGTGCGGCTCGGGCATCACCGCCAGTCACAACCTGCTGGCCATGGAAATCGCAGGCCTGGCAGGCTCGCGCCTGTATCCGGGCTCGTGGAGCGAATGGTGCGCCGATCCGGCACGGCCCGTGGCCAAAGGTTGATGGCAAAACGGCCGCTCGATGAGCGGCCGTCTCATTACTCAACCTCGATAGCCTGGGAGCTCAATCAGCCGGGTCCATCATCCCCCGATACCACTCATGGAAGTGCTGCATCCCATCCTCCATGGGCGACTGGTAGGGCCCCGATTCGCTGACCCCGCGCTCCATCAACGCCTTGCGCCCGGCATCCATGCGTTCGGCGATCTCGTCGTCTTCGACCGCCGTCTCCATATACGCCGCGCGCTGCGCCTCGACGAACTCGCGCTCGAAAGCGACGATTTCCTCGGGATAATAGAACTCGACCACATTGACCGTTTCCTGCGGGCCCTTGGGGTAGAGCGTCGACAGCACCAGCACGTGCGGATATAGCTCGATCATGTGCGTGGGAAAGTAAGTCACCCACACCGCGCCGAAATCCGGCGCCTGGCCGTTGCGGAACTCCAGCACCTTGTCGTGCCAAATTCGGTAGACCTCGGAGCCGGGCTGTTCCAGCGCCTTGTGCACCCCCACGCGCTGTGCGCTGAACCGGTCGCCGAACTCCCAGCTCAAGTCGTCGCACGTGACAAAGCGCCCCAGACCCGGGTGGAAGGGGCCGACGTGATAGTCCTCGAGATAGACCTCGATGAACGTCTTCCAGTTGTAATTGCACTGGTGCACTTCCACGTGGTCCAGAACGTAGTCGCCGAAGTCGAACTCGGGCCGGGCGAAGAGCGGCGCCATGTCGGCGGCCGGGTCGCGCGGACCTTCGAACAGCAGCCCATGGCAGTCGCGCAGGCGAAAGCGTTCCAGATTCAGGCAGGGCGTGGTGTCGAACTGAGGCGCGCCCAGGAGCTCGCCGCGCTTGTTGTACGTCCAGCGATGCAG
>CALGFL010000249.1 GCA_937881145.1 uncultured Bordetella sp. | reverse complement strand
CATCAACACGTCGCCGATCGCTTTCTGCGCAGCGCTGGCGCAGTTCCCGGCCCCCGTCGGCCGGCCGGCCTGGGCCGACGGCACCGCGGCCATGCGCGCGTCTTACCTCAAGTGGAGCGATCCCGCGCCCATCCGCACGCCGGGCAAGCTGCAGCTGGGCCAAGTGATGCAGCACCTGGAAACCGTGCTGCCGCCCGACGCCATCATGACCAACGGCGCCGGCAACTACGCCACCTGGCTGCATCGCTTTCACCGCTTCACGCGCTACGCCACGCAGCTCGCGCCCACCTCCGGGTCCATGGGTTACGGCCTGCCGGCCGCCGTGGGCGCCAAGCGCGTCATGCCCGGGAGAACCGTAGTGTGCTTCGCCGGCGACGGCTGCTTCATGATGCACGGGCAGGAATTCGCCACCGCCGTGCAGTACGGCCTGCCCATCATCGTGCTGCTGATCGACAACGGCATGTACGGCACCATCCGCATGCACCAGGAACGCCACTATCCGGGCCGCGTCTCGGCCACCGGCCTGCAAAACCCCGATTTCGTCGCCTATGCCCAGGCCTTCGGCGGGCACGGCGAACGCGTCGAGACCACCGAACAGTTCGCCCCGGCCCTGGAACGCGCCCTGGCCAGCGGCAAGCCGGCTATCCTGCACTGCCTGATCGACCCCGAGGTCATCAGTCCGTCCACGACGCTGGAAAAGATCCGCGCCGCGGCGCTCAAGGGCTGAACCGCCGGCGGATCCGCGCGGATCCGCCCCAGGGCCGATCTCGCGGCGGCGCCAGGCCGGAAAACGCCTCGATTGCGCGCCTAATTACTTTAAGTCTAAACTATTCAGACCAATCAACCGGAGACAGGACCATGTCCGAGAGCCCCTCTTTCAACTGGCAGGACCCGCTGCTGCTGGACCAACAGCTCACCGAAGAAGAACGCATGGTGCGCGACGCCGCGGCGGCCTATGCCCAGGACAAGCTCGCTCCGCGCGTGCTCGAAGCCTTCCGCCACGAAAAAACCGACCCGGCCATCTTCTCCGAAATGGGCGAACTGGGCCTGCTGGGCCCGACCATTCCCACCGAATACGGCGGCTCGGGCCTGAACTACGTCAGCTACGGCCTGATCGCCCGCGAGGTCGAGCGCGTCGACTCCGGCTACCGCTCGATGATGAGCGTGCAGTCGTCCCTGGTGATGGTGCCCATCAACGAGTTCGGCAGCGAAGAGCAAAAACAGAAGTACCTGCCCAAGCTGGCCCGGGGCGAATGGATCGGCTGCTTCGGCCTGACCGAACCCAACCACGGCTCCGACCCCAACGGCATGGAGACGCGCGCGGTCAAGGTCGACGGCGGCTACAAGCTCTCCGGCAACAAGATGTGGATCACCAACTCGCCCATCGCCACCGTGTTCGTGGTGTGGGCCAAGTGCGTGGGCGGCGAGCACGACGGCAAGATCCGCGGCTTCATCCTGGAAAAGGGCATGAAGGGCCTGTCGGCTCCGGCCATCCACGGCAAGGTCGGCTTGCGCGCCTCGATCACCGGCGAAATCGTCATGGACGAAGTCCAGGTGAGCGAAGCCCAGATGATGCCCAAGGTCAGCGGCCTGCGCGGCCCCTTCACCTGCCTGAACTCGGCCCGCTACGGCATTGCCTGGGGCGCGCTGGGCGCGGCCGAATTCTGCTGGCACACTGCCCGCCAATACACCATGGACCGCAAGCAGTTCGGTCGCCCCCTGGCGCAGAACCAGCTCATCCAGAAAAAGCTGGCCGACATGCAGACCGAGATCACGCTGGCGCTGCAAGGCTGCCTGCGCCTGGGCCGCATGAAAGACGAAGGCACCGCCGCGGTGGAAATCACCTCCATCATGAAGCGCAATTCCTGCGGCAAGTCGCTGGACATCGCCCGCATGGCACGCGACATGCTGGGCGGCAACGGCATCTCCGACGAGTTCGGCGTGGCCCGCCACCTGGTCAACCTGGAAGTGGTCAATACCTACGAAGGCACCCACGACGTGCACGCGCTGATCCTGGGCCGGGCGCAAACGGGGCTGCAGGCGTTCTTCTGATCGCGCTTGCCCGGGCGGCATGACGCCGCTTCGTTCGTCGTCGTCTTCTGTCAGAATAGCCTTGTCCGCTCGCGCGGCGAGGCTATTTTCATAACAGGAGAAAAACACGATGCTTGCCTTGAAACCCTGGAAATCCGCGGGGCTCGTCGCCGCCGTTCTGGCGCTGGCTGCGACCTGTCCGGCCCATGCCGCCACCACGCTGACCATGGCCACCGAATACCCGGCCACGTCCATGCCCGGCCTGGGGATGTCGACTTTCGCCGACCTGGTCGCCAAGAAGACCAAAGGGCAAGTCGTCATCCAGGCCAGCTACGACAATGCCAAAGGCATCAAGTCCGGCGACATGATCGAGGCCGTGCAGGCCCGCAAGGTAGACGCGGGCGATGCGTTCGCCGGCGGGCTGTCCAAGCGTTATCCCATCTTCGGCGTCTCTTCCCTGCCCTTCCTGGCCGACTCGCTGCATAAGGCGCAGGCCCTGACCGAAGCCGCGCGCCCGGCCTACGAAAAACTGCTGGCCGAACATGGCCAGAAGCTGCTCTACACCACGCCCTGGCCCGCCTCGGGCATCTGGTCCAAGCGGCCCATCAAGACCGTGGCCGACCTGCGCTCGCTCACCCTGCGCACCTACGACGGGACATCGCAGCAGGTCATGGAAAAAGCCGGCGCCAAGGCCATGAACCTGTCGTTCTCCGAAGCCATGCCGCGCATCGCCTCGGGCGAGGTCAACGCCGTGCTGTCCTCGGGCGACGGCGGCGCGGGCCGCAAACTGTGGAACTACCTGCCCTGCTTCGCCGAGATCAACTACGCCATGCCGATCTCGGTCGCCACCATGAACCTGGACGCCTACAACGCGCTGGATGCGGCCAGCCGCAAGGCCATCGACCAGGCGGCCGCCCTGACCGAAGCGGCGCAATGGACGCGCATACAAGGGCGGCTGAAGAAAAACTACGCCAATATGCGCAAAAACGGCGTGAAGATCGATCTGCGCGTGCCGGCGTCCGTGAAAAAGGCGCTCAAGGCGGCCTCGTCGGACTCGCTCAGCGAGTGGAAAGCCGCCACGGGTGCAGACGGCGCCGCCCTGCTGATCCGCTACGGAAAGCGGTAAATGCTTCTGGCCGCGGGGTCACGCCGATTTTTGCGGCGCGGCCTGGGCGCCCGCGCGGCCAGCGTGAGCGGGTTCGGGGCGCCGGGCCATGGCGAGCGCCTCGAACGGTCACTTGGCGTACTTCTTGGCCCCCGCGACGCAGACGACCGCGCCCAGCGTCACCAGCAGCATCGTCCAGTTCACCTGCTCGTGCAGGATCAGCGCGGCAAGACCGAAGCCCATGAAAGGCTGCAGCAGCTGCAGCTGCCCGACCGCCGCGATGCCGCCCTGCGCCAGGCCGTGGTACCAGAACACGAACCCGATCAGCATGCTAAAGAGCGAGACATAGGCCAGGCCGATCCACGCCGACTCGCCCACCTGCTGGAAGGAATCGGGCCAGGTCAGCAGCGCCAGCAGCAGCATGACCGGCAGCGACAGCACCAATGACCAACTGATGACCTGCCAGCCGCCCAGGGCGCGGGAAAGACGCGCGCCCTCCGCATACCCCATGCCGCATGCGATGACGGCGGCCAGCATCAGCAGGTCGCCCTGCAGCGAAGCCCCGCCGCCGCCCGCGGCGGCATAGCCGGCGACAAAGGCGGCACCGAGTATCGAGAACAGCCAGAACAGCGGCCGCGGCCGCTCCCCGCCGCGCAGCACGGCAAAGACCGCCGTGCAGACCGGCAGTATCCCCACGAACACGATCGAGTGCGCGGCGGTGATGTGCTGCAAGGCCAGCGCAGTGAGCAGCGGAAAGCCGACCACGCAGCCCAGCGCCGAGAGCGCGAGCGAGGGCAAATCGGCCAGCCTGGGCCGGGGCTGCTTGAGGGCGAGCAAAAGCAGCAGGCCCAGCAAGGCGGCAATGGTGGCCCGCGCGCAGGTCAGGAAGGTCGGGTTGAAGCCGGCGACGGCAAGACGGGTGGCGGGCAGCGAGCCCGCGAATATCGCCACGCCGATAAAGCCGCTGAGCCAGCCCTTTGTCGTTTTTTCCATGAAAAACCTCTCGTCGATAGGCCTTCAGTAGACCTGGCGGGCGCTGGCTGCGCCAGGGACAAACCAATACAATTAAAAATAACT
>CALGFL010000248.1 GCA_937881145.1 uncultured Bordetella sp. | reverse complement strand
CATGAGGATTCCTTGCGCGCAGCGCGCGGGGGGCCGGCCAGCCGGGGTTCTTCTATACTTTGAACCGGTATTTTGCCTTCTCGGCGCCCCTTGAACGAAGAACAATGGCGAGAACAACGATGAGCCAGGACCTTTCCACCATCACCACCATCGAAGACCTGCGCGTGGTCGCGCAAAAGCGCGTGCCGCGCATGTTCTACGACTACGCCGATTCCGGCGCATGGACGGAAAGCACGTACCGCGCCAACGAAAGCGATTTCCAGAAGATCAAGTTCCGCCAGCGCGTGGCGGTCGACATGGACGGGCGCTCGCTGCGGACCACGATGATAGGCCAGGACGTCATGATGCCCGTGGCGCTGGCCCCTACGGGCCTGACCGGCATGCAGCACGCCGACGGCGAGATGCTGGCCGCGCAGGCCGCCAACCGCTTCGGCGTGCCCTTCACGCTCTCGACCATGAGCATCTGCTCGATCGAGGATGTGGCCGCCGCCACCGGCAAGCCCTTCTGGTTCCAGCTCTATGTGATGCGCGACCGCGATTTCGTGATGAACCTGATCGACCGCGCCAAGGCGGCCAACTGTTCGGCGCTGGTGCTCACGCTGGACCTGCAGATCCTCGGGCAGCGTCACAAGGACATCAAGAACGGCCTGTCGGCGCCGCCCAAGCCCACGCTGCGCAATCTCGTCAACCTGGCCACCAAGCCGCGCTGGTGCCTGGGCATGCTGGGCACCCGTCGCCGCACCTTCGGCAATATCGTGGGTCATGCCAAGGGCGTGAGCGACCTGTCCTCGCTGTCGTCGTGGACGGCGGAGCAATTCGACCCGTGCCTGTCGTGGGACGACGTGGCCTGGATCAAGGAGCGCTGGGGCGGCAAGCTCATCATCAAGGGCATCCTCGATGCGCAGGACGCGCGCCTGGCCGCCGATAGCGGCGCCGACGCGCTCATCGTCAGCAACCACGGCGGCCGCCAGCTCGACGGCGCGCTCTCGTCCATCGAGGTACTGCCTTCGGTCGTGGACGCGGCGGGCTCGAAGATCGAAGTGTGGCTCGACAGCGGCATCCGCTCGGGCCAGGACGTGCTCAAGGCCGTCGCCCTGGGCGCGCGCGGCACCCTGATCGGCCGCGCCTTCCTGTACGGCTTGGGGGCATACGGCCGCGCCGGCGTTACCCGCGCGCTGGAGATCCTCTACAAGGAAATGGATGTGACCATGGCGCTGTGCGGCCGCAAGAACATTGCGGACGTGGACAAGAGCATCCTGGTGCCGGGTACGTATCCCGCATAGCCGGGCGCTGCTTTCGGGGCCTTCATGCAAAACCTGCAGACACTGCTGCACAGCTACGGCAATTGGGTGGTCTTTCTCAACGTGCTGGTTGAGCAGGCGGGCCTGCCGATTCCTTCCTATCCGACGCTGCTCGCAACGGGCGCCGTGTCGAGCGGCCCGGTTGGCTGGATTTCCGCCTGGATGCTGGCCACCCTGGCTTGCTGGGCCGCTGATTCGGCCTGGTATTGGGCGGGCGGGCGGTTTGGCGACAATCTGCTGCGCATGATCTGCAAGGTGTCGCTGTCGCGGGACTCCTGCATACGCCAGACACAAAGCCGTTTTTTGCGGGTCGGCGTGTTCGCGCTGCTGGTTTCCAAGTTCCTGCCCGGCGCCGGGGCGCTCACCAATGTGATGAATGGATATGCCGGTACGGCCTACCGGCGCTTCGTGGTGTTCGAATTGCTCGGCGCATTGATTTGGGCCGGCTCCGGCTTGCTGCTGGGCGCCTTGTTCAGCGACGCGGTCGGCCGGGTGGTCGGGCTGCTCGGCCAGTATGGCAAGTGGGGCTTGCTGCTGCTGGCCGTTCTGCTCGCGCTCTATGTGGCGGTGCGCGCCGTGCGCCGCTGGCTGCTGGTGCGCAGCCTGCGCGTCGTGCCGCGCCTGTCCATCGGCGAACTGCTCCAGTGGCAGGCCGCCGGACGCGCGCCGGTGGTGATCGACGTGCGGCCCGGCGACCTGGAATCGATGCCGCGCATCCCTGGCGCCATCGTCGTCGACATGCATGCACCCGTTTCCGATCTGGGCTTGCAGGGCGAGAGCCGCATCGTCGTGTATTGCGCCTGCCCCAATGAAATCTCCGCCGCCAGGCTGGCGGCGCGGTTGCGGGCCGAGGGCTACGGCGATACCTGGGCGCTGCTGGGCGGCTACGAAGCCTGGGAGCGCGAGGTTCAAGCGGCTCGCGGCCTGTCGGCGATCGAGGATGCCGGCGGGGCCTGAGCCTGTTGGGCGTTCAAGCCAGGCATCGGGCTGGCGCCGCCGGTCGGCGCCAGCGAGTCACGCCGGCCAGTCCACCTGCAGCGACATCGAGTACTTCATCTTGTCGTGCGGAAAGGTAGTGACCGTGACCAGCATGGGGATCGGCTGCTCGCCGTAATAGCGCCGGGTGATGACCAGCCCGGCGGTCTTGGGGGCGACCCGCAGCGGCTCGGCCATGGCTTTGGGGATGGGCGTGGCTGCGAAGTCCTGGCCGACTTCGCGGATGCGCTGGCTGTAGCGCGACTCGATCAGGGACGAGAGCGGCACGCGCACCTTGCCGATGTCGTCGCGGATCGCGGCGTAGTCGGGGTGCACGAAAGCCTCGGAATAAGCCACCGGCGTGGACGTGCCGCCCAGCAGCTTGATGGCGCGCACGTGCAGCCATTCCTGCCTGGGCGGGCAGCCCAGCATTTCGGCCTGGCGGGCGTTGACCTTGACGGTGCGCACGTCGCGCAGACGCAGGTCGGCGTTCTGGATGTAGAGAAACAGGTCGGCGAGCTGGGAAATGCGCTGGGTATAGCGTGTGGGCGGCTTGACCGCTTCGATGCGCGTGCCCACGCCGGCACGGCGCGACACCATGCCGGCCTCGGTCAGCATGCGTATGGCTTCGCGGACCGTGTGGCGGCTGGCCTGGTAGCGCGCGCACAGATCGTGCTCGGTAGGCAGCAGGGACATCACCGGGTACTGGCCGGAACGTATGCCGGCCACCAGGTCCTGGTAAATGGCCTTGTAGCGCGGTTCGCGATCCGGCCTGGCTCCTGGCGCGGCGGATGCCTGGATCAGGTCGAGCATGGGCGTCGTGGTGGATTTCATCGCGGGCGGTTTGGGGGCAATCGCGTATTGACAAGCTCGGCGCGCTGGCGGGATCATTTGTCCGGACATTCATGTCCGGACAAATTGTACGGCCAAATCCGCAGACCGGATACTGGCCGCACTCACGAAATCGAGGGGGAGCGCATGAACAAGATCTTCTCAATACTTGCGGCAGGCATCCTGGCCGCGGGTTGCGCCGCGAACGCGTGCGCACAACAGCACCTGGTGGTCGCCGGCTACGGCGGCTCTTTCGAGGACTTGATGCGCAAAGACGTTCTCCCGCCGTTTGCGAAGGCGCACAACGTCACCATCGATTACGTGGCCGGCAATTCCACGGACACGGTCGCGCGACTGGTGGCACAAAAGAGCAACCAGCAGATCGACGTGGCCATCGTCGACGACGGCCCCATGTACCAGGCCATCGCGTTGGGACTGTGCGAACCCATCAAGAATCTGCCCAAGGCCGACTTGTATCCCAGCGCGCTTTTTCCGCAGGACAAGGCCGTGGGCCTGGGCCTGGTCGCCACCGGCATCATGTACAGCAAGAAGTACTTCGCCGACCATGGCTGGGCGCCGCCCACGTCCTGGAAGGACCTGACCGATCCCAAGTACAAGCAGCTGCTGGTCATTCCGCCGCTGAACAACACCTACGGCCTGCACGCGCTCATCGAGTTCGCGAGGATGAACGGCGGCGGCGAGAAAAACATCGATCCCGGCTTCAAGGCCTTCAAGAAAGAGGTCGACCCCAACGTGCTGGTCTATGAACCTTCGCCCGGGAAGATGACCGAGCTGTTCACGAGCGGGCAGGCCGTCATCGGGGTGTGGGGCAGCAGCCGCGTCAAGGCCTTGGCCGACACCGGTTTCCCCGTGGGTTTTGTCTATCCCAAAGAGGGCGCCTACGCGTTGCTGGTGGTCGGCTGCGTAGTCGCCAAGCCGCATCCCAATCCCCTCGCGCAGCAGCTGATCGACTACCTGGCATCGCCCGAAGGCCAGGCCAAGATGGCCGTGGCCCTGGGCGCCGCGCCCGTCAACAAGAAGACGACCATCAAGGACGATCCCAACGTGCCCCTGCCCAACCAGCAACCGCAGCGGAATTGGAACCA
>CALGFL010000247.1 GCA_937881145.1 uncultured Bordetella sp. | reverse complement strand
AGCCGTCGCCAACTCTGCGCGCAGCGGTCGAGACGTTCTCGAGTTCGTAGTGGCTGCCCGGTTCGTCGTGGGCCAGGGTCGCGATGCAGCCGCCGGCCACGATGCCGGCCAGCGCGGCTTTCTGCACGGGCGTGCCGGCCAGGATCAAGGCCTGGCCGACCACCAGCGCGCCCAGGATGGGCTCGGCTACCAGGCCGCGGCCCAGGCATTCGAACACCACGCTGATATCGAAGCCCTTGCCGCCGAAACCGCCTTCCTCTTCCGGAAACAGCGCGCCGATGGCGCCGATCTGGGCAAACTGCGTATACAGCGCGGGACTGTGGCCTTGGGCGCCGTACGCGATCTTGTTGCGGGTCTCGATGCCGTACTGCTCCGACACGAAGCGGTTCAGCGTATCCGCCAGCATGCGGCGGTCTTCGGTGTGTTCAAAGTTCATGGCAGCGTATCCCTTGCGTCACAGGCCCAGGATCATCTTGGAGATGATGTTCTTCTGGATTTCGTTGGAGCCGCCGAAGATGGACAACTTGCGATGGTTGAAATAAGCGGCGGCGGCCGAGACGGCTTCCTGCGGACCCACCAGCGGTTCGCCGTATTCCAGATCGCGAGCCGCTTCGATGTAGGGCGCGGCGTACGGTCCCATGGCGCGGCGCATGAGCGAAAAGATTTCCTGCCGTATTTCCGTGCCCTTGATCTTGAGCATGGAACTTTCCGCGCCGGGCGCACCGCCACCGGCCGCCGCGGCACCGGCCGCCGCGGCACCGGCCGCCGCGGCAATCACGCGCAGATTGGTGGTCTTCATGTTCTCCAGGTCGATCTCGACCCGGGCCATGCGGGCCGCGAAAAGCGGATCATGCGAAAGCGGCCTGCCCTTGTATTGCATGCGGTCGGCCGCGATCTTGAGCCGCTCGAGCCCCGCCACCGAAAAACCCACGCCCGCGATATTGGTGCGCTCGTAAGTCAGCAGGTACTTGGCGTAGGTCCAGCCTTTGTTTTCTTCGCCCACCCGATTTTCGGCCGGCACCTTCACGTCGGTGAAGAACACTTCGTTGACTTCGTGTTCCCCGTCGAGCGTGATGATGGGACGCACCTGCACGCCCGGCGTGTTCATGTCCACCAGCAGGAAGCTGATGCCCTGCTGGGGCTTGGCGTCCTTGTCGGTGCGCACCAGGCAGAAGATCATGTTGGCGTACTGGCCCAGCGTGGTCCAGGTCTTCTGGCCGTTGACGACGTAATAATCGCCCGCCGGGTCCGAAACCCGCACCGCGGTGGTCTTCACCGAGGCCAGGTCCGAGCCCGAGCCCGGCTCGGAATAGCCCTGGCACCACCAGTCCCGGCCGTCGAGGATGCGCGGCAGCCAGTGCTGCTTCTGCGCATCGCTGCCGTACTTGATGAGCACGGGGCCGAGCATATTGATGCCGAAGGGCACCAGGCGCGGAGCGTCGGCCAGCGCGCATTCGTTCTCGAAGATGAACCGCTGCACCGCGCTCCAGCCCGGTCCGCCGTACTGCGCAGGCCAGTGATTGGCCAACCAGCCGCGCTCGTGCAGAACGGCGTGCCAGCCTTGCATGTCCTCTTTGGACAGGTGCAGGTTGTTCCTGACCTTGCGGGCCAGCGCGGCAAGCAGCCTGGCTTTCAGGAAAGCCCGGACCTCCTCGCGGAAGGCCGAGTCTTCGGCCGTGAATTGCAGATCCATTGCCCGTCCTCAGAAAATTTCAAACAAGCCGGCCGCGCCCATGCCGCCGGCAATGCACATGGTCACGACGCCCCACCGGGCCTTGCGGCGCCGGCCTTCCAGCAACAGGTGTCCCGCCAGCCGCGAGCCGGTCATGCCGAAGGGGTGGCCGATGGCGATCGCCCCGCCGTTGACGTTCAGGCGCCCGGATGGAATACCCAGGCGCTGCTGGCAGTAGATCGCTTGCGAAGCGAAGGCTTCGTTGATCTCCCACAAGTCGATGTCCTCGACTTTCAAGCCGTGACGCTCGAGCAGTTTGGGCACCGCGAACACCGGCCCTATGCCCATCTCGTCGGGCTCGCAGCCGGCCACGGCGAAACCGCGGAACGCCCCCAGCGGCGCCAGGCCGGCGCGTTCGGCCTGTCTGGCCTCCATCAGCACGCAGGCCGAAGCGCCGTCGGACAACTGCGAGGCATTGCCGGCCGTGACGCACTGGCCCGGCCCTTTGACCGGAGCGAGTTTCGCAAGCGCTTCGTAGGTCGTGCCGCGGCGGTTGCAGGTATCGGCCGATACCGTCACTTCGCGTTGGCTGACCGCGCCGGTTTCTTTGTCGGCGACGGCCATGACAGTGGTGACCGGCACGATTTCGTCGGCATGGCGACCCGCCAGCTGCGCCGCCTCGGTCTTGCTCTGGCTCTCTTGCGCAAAGCGGTCCTGCGCCTCGCGGCTGATGCCGTAGCGGCGCGCCACGATATCCGCGGTATCGATCATCGCCAGGTACAGCTCGGGCTTGTGCTCGACGATCCACGGATCCAGGCCCGTGGCGCCGTCTTCCCGCGTGCGGATGCCCGAGATGCTCTCGACGCCACCCGCAATCATGGCGTGCGCGCCGTCGCCCCCGATATGGCCGGCGGCCATCGCGATCGCCTGCAGGCCCGACGCGCAGAAGCGGTTGACCGTGGCGCCGGCGATGGACACCGGCAGGCCCGCGCGGACGACCGCCTGGCGGGCGACGTTGCGGCCGGTGATGCCCTCGGGATAGCCGCAGCCCAGGATCAGGTCCTCGATCCGTTCCGGGTCCACGCCCGCGCGCTCGACCGCGGCGCGCACCGCGAACGAGGCCAGCGCAGGGCCGGCGGTCATGTTGAACTCGCCGCGATGCGCCTTGGTCAGCGGCGTGCGGGCGGTGGAGACGATGACGGCTTGGCGCATCATGCCCCCTTGTTCAGGCTGTCGAAATTCCCGCCCTCGGCCACCAGCCTCTCGACGAGCGGCGACGGCTTCCAGAACAGAGCGTCTTCCTTGGCGAACTCGCGGATATCGGCCAGCACCTTGTCCAGTCCCGTCATGTCGGCGTACTTCATCGGGCCGCCGCGATGGCGCGGAAAGCCGTAACCCGACAGGAACACCACGTCCACATCCAGCGGCCGCAAGGCAACGCCTTCGTGCACGACGTTGGCGCCTTCGTTGATCATGGCCGCCATGTAGCGGCGGATGATCTCGTCCTGCGTGAACTTGCGCGGCGCGATGCCCTTCTTCGCGCGCTCGGCATCGACGATGGCCAGCACCTCGGGATCGGGCTGGCCCGCGCGCGCGCCCTCGGGGTACAGGTAATAGCCGCGCCGGGTCTTCTGCCCGAACCAGCCGCGCTCGCAGAGGCGGTCGGATATCTCGACATAGCGGGCCTCGGGGTCGCGCGTGGCGGCGCGGCGCTTGCGCGTGGCCCAGCCTATGTCGCCGCCCGCCAGGTCGACCACCTGGTAGGGCCCCATGGCGAAGCCGAAGTCGCGCACCGCCTGGTCGATCTCGTAAGGCGAGGCGCCGTCTTCCATGATGTAGTCGGCGGCCTGGCGGTACACGGCCAGGATGCGGTTGCCGATGAAGCCGTCGCACACGCCGGCGCGCACCGGGGTCTTCTTGAGTTTTTTCGCCAGTTCGAAGGCCGTGGCGACCACGTCGGCCGACACCTTGGCGGGCACCACGATCTCCAGCAGTTTCATGATGTTGGCCGGGCTGAAGAAGTGCAGGCCGATCACGTCCTGCGGGCGCGATGTCGCGGCCGCGATGGCGTCGATGTCCAGATAGGACGTGTTGGTCGCCAGCACCGCGCCCGGCTTGCATACGCGGTCCAGCTCGCTGAACACGGCCCGCTTGACGCCGGCGTCCTCGAACACGGCCTCGATCACCAGGTCGGTGCCCGCGATGTCGTCATAGGACGTGCTGCCCGCATAGCGGGCCATGACGGCCGCCTTGGCTTCGGCGGTCATGCGCCCGCGTGCGATCAGGCCGTCGTAGACCTTCTCCACGTTGACGCGGCCGCGCGCGATGGATTCGGCGTCGCGTTCGACCATGATCACGGGCAGGCCGGCGTCCAGAGCGCAGACCGCAATGCCGGCGCCCATGGTGCCGCCCCCGATCACCGCCACGGTCTCGATGGCGCGCGGCTTGGCGGCCTTCGACTCGGGCACTTTGGCGGTCTCGCGCTCGGCGAAAAAAGCATGAATCAGCCCGGCGCGCTGAGGACTGTCCACGCACTGCAGGAACAGGGCGCGCTCGCGGGCCAGGCCTTCGTCGAACGGCAGTTCGACGGCATTGCGCACGCACTCGACGATCTTCAGCGGCGAAAACAGGCCACGCGATTTCTTTACGGTGTCGGCCTGCAGCACGTCCAGTTCGGCCAAGGCTGCGGCCTTGTCGGCAACGTCCAGTTCGCGCGCGCGGCGCACCGGCGTCTGCCACTCCAGCAGCTCGCGCGCATAGGCCAGCCCGGCCTGCGTGGGGTCGTCGCCCTCCGCCAGCTTGTCCACCAGCCCGGCGGCCTGTGCGGCCTTGGCCGACAGGGGTTTGCCGCTCAACATGAGCTCGGCGGCCGCCTTCACGCCCATCAGTCGCGGTGCGCGCTGGGTGCCGCCCGCTCCAGGCAGCAGGCCCAGCGTCACTTCGGGCAGCCCCAGCCTGGCCGCCGGCAGCGCCAGGCGATAGTGCGAGGCCATGGCCACTTCCAGGCCGCCGCCCAGGGCCGGACCGTGTATCGCGGCCACGACGGGCTTGGCGCAGGCCTCGATCAGGTTGCACACCTCGGGCAGCGATGGCGGCTGCGGCGGCTTGCCGAACTCGCGGATGTCGGCGCCGGCGATGAAGGCCTTGCCCACGCCCACGATCAGCACGGCCTTCACCGCGGCGTCGGCGCCGGCCTGCCCGATCGCGTCCTTCAGGCCGCGGCGCACGGCCACGCCCAGGGCATTGACGGGAGGGTTGTCGATGGTGACCACCAGCACATCGCCTTCGCGGCGGGTGGCGACCACGGAATCGGTCTCGGGCTTGGACATGGCTTGCGCGTCTCCGTAACTGGGCTGGCCGCGCAGGGAACCGCGCGGCTTTATTTCTGGATTTTGTCTTAGCGGGAAATTTTGCCTACGATAAATAGACTTTACAATCCCATGAGATATTGACAATCTGTATAAAATTATTTGACAAATGCCATGGATCTCGCCGCCCTGACCCTGCTGGTGGAAATCATCGACAGCGGCAACCTGAGCCAGGCCGCGCGCAAGCTGAAGATGACGCGTGCCAACGTCAGCTATCACCTCGCCCAGCTGGAAAAGACGGCGGGCGCGCAGCTCGTGCGCCGCACCACCCGCCAAGTCGAACCGACCGAGGTGGGCATGCGCCTGTACCAGCACGGCCTGTCCATCCGCAACGAAATGCGCGCCGCGCACGAGACCATCGCCAGCCTCAGCCAGGGCCTGCTGGGGCGCGTGGGCATCAGCGTGCCCAGCGGCTACGGCCAGATGGTGATGGGCGACTGGCTCATCGAATTCAAGCGCCTCTACCCCGGCATCGTGCTGGACGTGCTGTTCGAAAACCGTGCCGACAACCTGCGCGACGAGGTCGACATCGCCATCCGCGTCATTCCCGAGCCGCCCGCCTCGCTCGTGGCCCGCAGCCTGGGCGAGGTGCGCTATCTTGCCTGCGCCTCGCAGGACTATGCGCGCCGGCACGGGCTGCCGCGCACCCTGCAGGCCCTGCGCGATGCGCCGCTCATCACCTCCGGCGTGATGGGACGGCAATTGCGTCTTGCCGCCTACCTGGACGCCGAGCGCCACGAGGTCATGCTCGAACCCACGCTGATCTCCGAACACTTCCCCTTCCTGCGCCAGGGCATTCTGGCCGGCCTGGGCGTGGGCCTGGTGCCCGACTACGTGGTACGCGACCGGATCATCGCGGGCGAGGTGGCGACCACGCTGGACGAGTACCGCCTGAGCATCTTCGGCACGCGCATGTACCTGCTCTACATGCCCAACCGGCACCAGACCCGGGCGGTGCGCACCTGCATCGACTTCCTGCTGGAGAAGGCCCGCGCAGACGCGCCCGACAGCCAGGCGCGGCAAGCCGACGCGCCGCAAAGCGGGGCGCGGTAAAATCACCAGCCCGGCAATTTGTCCGGACGCGACATCGTCCAGGCAACCTTGCCATTCCCATAACGCTGCGCTTCTTTCTCGCCCCCGGGATCAACACCCGTCACGGCACACATCATGCAAGAAACTACGCTCTCACGTCCCGGCATCAAGGCCGGCGGCAAGACCAAGTCCATCCAGGGCAAGCACGGCGAGCCCATCGTCTCCACCGCATCCACCGCCACGGGCGGGGCGCCCAGCAAGGTGTACATCCGCACCTTCGGCTGCCAGATGAACGAGTACGACTCGGACAAGATGCTCGACGTGCTGCGCGCCGAACACGGCCTGGAAGTGACCCAGACGCCGGAAGAAGCCGACGTCATCCTCTTTAACACCTGCTCGGTGCGCGAGAAGGCGCAGGAAAAAGTCTTCTCCGATCTGGGCCGCGCCAATCAGCTCAAGAAGGTCAATCCGAACCTGGTGATCGGCGTGGGCGGCTGCGTGGCCAGCCAGGAAGGCGAGGCCATCGTCAAGCGCGCACCCTATGTGGACGTGGTATTCGGCCCGCAAACCCTGCACCGCCTGCCCGAACTCATCGACAGGCGCCGCGCCTCGGGCGCTTCGCAGGTGGACATCAGCTTTCCCGAGATCGAGAAGTTCGACAATATGCCGCCCGCGCGCGTCGAAGGCTCGACAGCGTTCGTCTCGATCATGGAAGGCTGCAGCAAGTACTGCAGTTTCTGCGTGGTGCCCTATACCCGCGGCGAGGAAGTCTCGCGCCCCTTCGACGACGTGCTGGTCGAGGTGGCCGACCTGGCCGACCAAGGCGTGAAGGAAGTGACGCTGCTGGGCCAGAACGTCAACGCCTATCGCGGCAAGATGACAGACGCGGGCGAGATCGCGGACTTCGCCACGCTGCTCGAATACGTACACGAAATCCCCGGCATCGAGCGCATCCGCTATACGACTTCGCACCCCAAGGAAATGACCCAGCGCATGGTCGAGGCCTATGCCCGCCTGCCCAAGCTGGTGTCCTTCCTGCACCTGCCGGTACAGGCCGGCAGCGACCGCGTGCTGGCCGCGATGAAGCGCGGCTACACCGCGCTGGAATTCAAGTCGGTGGTGCGCAAGCTGCGCGCCGCGCGGCCCAACCTGACGCTGTCCTCCGATTTCATCGTGGGCTTTCCGGGCGAAACCGAGGAAGATTTCGAAAAGACCATGAAGCTCATCGAAGACGTGGGCTTCGATACGTCTTTCTCCTTTATCTATTCGCGCCGCCCGGGCACGCCGGCGTCCGACCTGCACGACGACACGGCGCAGGACGTCAAGCTCAAACGCCTGCAGCGCCTGCAGGCGCTCATCAACGAACAGGCCGCGGCCATCGCTCAAGGCATGATCGGCACGCGCCAGCGCATCCTGGTCGAAGGCCTTTCGCGCCGGGACGACAACGAACTCATGGGCCGCACCGAAAACAACCGCATCGTCAATTTCGCGGGCCCGGCTCGTCTGATCGGCCAGATGGTAGACGTGGTCATCACGCATGCTTATCCCAACTCGCTGCGCGCCCGCGTGGCCGACGTGGACTAGGGCCTGAGCGCAATGAGCACCGCACGCACCCCCGCGAAAAAAACCCGCTCCATGCCCGTCGTGGTCAACCTGGACGGCGACAACACGCACCTGGCAAATCTTTGCGGCCCGCTGGACGAGAATCTGCGCCAACTGGCCGACGGCATGGACGTGCACCTGGCCCGCCGCGGCAGCCGCGTCACGTTCGAAGGCGCCCGGGCCGAACTGGCGGCGCGCGCGCTGCGCCGCTTTTTCGACCAGGCCACGCATCGCGCCCTGTCCATCGACGACATACAACTGGGCCTGGTGGAGATAGGCATCAGCCGCCTCGGCGAAACATCGGACGACGACAACTCGGCCGAAACGCGCGCGGCGAATGGAACCGACTCCAACGGGTCCGGTGCGAATGGCGCAAACGGCATCGACCTGCCGCCCGTGGGCGAAGACACGGGTTTTGCCCTGCGCACGCGCCGCAGCGACCTGCGCCCGCGCACGCCGCGCCAGCGCGACTACCTCAATCACATTCTCAAGCACGACATCACCTTCGGCGTAGGCCCGGCCGGCACAGGCAAGACCTGGCTGGCGGTAGCCTGCGCCATCGACGCGCTCGAACGCGAGACCGTGCAGCGCCTGGTGCTCACGCGCCCGGCTGTCGAGGCGGGCGAGCGGCTGGGCTTTCTGCCCGGCGACCTGGCGCAAAAGGTCGACCCTTATCTGCGCCCGCTGTACGACGCGCTCTACGACCTGATGGGCTTTGACAAGGTGCAGAAGCTGTTCGAGAAACAGACCATCGAGATCGCGCCGCTGGCCTATATGCGCGGCCGCACGCTCAATCACGCCTTCGTCATTCTTGACGAGGCGCAGAACACCACGCCCGAGCAGATGAAGATGTTCCTCACCCGCATCGGTTTCGGCAGCAAGGCGGTGATCACCGGCGACCCGTCGCAGGTCGACCTGCCGCGCGGCCAGCAGAGCGGTCTGACGCATGCGCTGCACGTGCTCGAAGACGTACAGGGCATCGCCTCCGCCCGCTTTACCAGTCGCGACGTGGTGCGCCACCCCCTGGTGGCGCGCATCGTCGATGCCTACGAGCAAGCGGCGGCCGATGAGCAATAAGCGCGCCATGCCCAAGCAGGCTGCCGCGGTTCTGTCCCTTTCCGTTCAATACGCCGCCGCCGAGCCGCGCCTGCCGCGCTGGCGCCTGCGCCGCTGGGCCAGCTACGCCCTGCAGCTGGCGGCCGCCGACGGCCTGGCCGATTTCGCGCGCGCCGAATTGAGCCTGCGCCTGGTCGGCCTGGCCGAGGGCCGCAAGCTCAACCACGGCTTTCGCGCGCGCGACTACGCCACCAACGTGCTTACCTTCGAATACGGCGTCGACCCCGAAGGCACCGCGCGCGGCGACATCATCATCTGCGCCCCGGTGCTGGCGCGCGAGGCGCGCGAACAGCGCAAACCCTTCCTGCACCACGCCGCGCATCTGACCGTCCATGGCGTACTGCACGCCGTGGGTTACGATCACCTGAACAAGCGCGATGCGCAGCGCATGGAAAATCTGGAAATCCAGGCCCTGGCGCGCATGGGTATCGCCGACCCCTACACCATCGCCTAAACGCGGACATAAGCCGGCAACCTCATTCGGTTATGCTGTCCGCTCCGAAACTTGTCCTCCGGACGATGTCAGACCCCTACCCCGCTGCCGACGCGACCACGCGTCCCGCCAAATCCTCCGGCAAATCCCTGATCGACCGCGTGCTGGCCCTCGTGCGCCGCGAACCCGAAGACCGCGAAGGCATCAAATCCTTTCTTGAAGCGGCCCACGAGCGCAACCTGCTCGATGCCGAAGCCTATAGCATGATCAAGGGCGCCCTGGCGGTGTCCGAACGCACTGTGGCCGACATCATGGTGCCGCGCCCGCGCATGGACCTGCTCGACATCGCGCAGCCTTTGCCGCAGCTCGTGGCCACCATCATCGAGACCGGCCACTCGCGCTTCCCGGTCTACGAAGACGACCGCGACAACATCCTCGGCATCCTGCTGGCCAAGGAACTGCTGCGCTGCGTGCTCGAGCCCGATCTCGACATCCGCGCGCTGCTGCGCCCGGCCATGTTCATCCCCGAGGCCAAGCGCCTGAACGTGCTGCTGCATGATTTCCAGCAAGGCAGCATCCACCAGGCCATCGTCATCGACGAGCACGGCGGCATCTCGGGCCTGGTCACCATGGAAGACGTGCTCGAGGAAATCGTCGGCGACATCGAAGACGAATTCGACGAAGACGACGAAGAATCCATCTTCCCCGAAGGCGAGAACCAGTGGCGCCTGATGGCCTCGACGCAGATCGACCATTTCAACGAGACCTTCCACACCGATCTGCCCGACGACGAGTACGACAGCGTCGGCGGCTGGCTGGGCGGCCAGCTCGGCCGCATTCCCAAGCGCGGCGACAGTGCCACCTACGGCGACCTGCGCATCGAGGTCATCCGCGCCGACGCGCGCCGTGCCTTGTGGCTGCGCGCCCGCCGCCTGCCGCTGGCGCGCCCCGCTCCGGCCCACCCCTCCGCCGCATGAATGCCTCGCCGCAGCGCCGGGGCATGGTCCTGCCGATCGTTCTGACGCTGGCGGGCGCGGCGCAGGCCCTGACCTTCGCCCCGGGCCCTTTGCCCGACGGCGCGCTGGCCCTGGTGCAGATACTGGCGCTGGCCGTACTCGCCCGCATCACGCTGCACGGCGCCAGTACTCGCCAGGCTTTGGTGCGCGGCTGGTGGTTCGCCACCGTGTACTTCAGCATCGGCTTGTACTGGCTGTACGTCAGCATGCACGACTACGGCGATCTGTCCGCGCCGATGTCGGCCGGCGGCGTGTTGCTCCTGTCGGCCTTCCTCGCCCTCTTTCCCGGCGCGGCGTGCGCGCTGGCGCGCAGGCTCACCCCCGCTGCGCAGCAGGCGCCCTGGCGCGCCGTGCTGATCTGGGCCGCGGCCTGGACGCTCTTCGAATGGCTGCGGGCCACCGTGCTCACCGGCTTTCCCTGGCTCAACATCGGCTATGCGCAGGTCGACAGCCCCATCGCCGGCTGGGCGCCGATACTGGGCGTGCATGGCATGGCCTTTATCGCCGCTTGCGCCGCCGCCGCGCTGGCCGGGCTCTGGCCGGCTCATGCCACGGGCAAGCCGGAGTCCGGCCGGCGCGGCGCCCTGCTCGCCCTGGTCCTGCCCCTGGCCATGGTGCTTCTGGGCTGGCCGCTGCACCATATCGCCTGGTCGCAACCCGCGGGCCGACCGCTGCATGCGCGGCTGGTGCAAGGCAACGTTCCGCAGTCGGACAAATTCAATCCCGCCCTGATCCGGCAGGGACTGCAGCGGCACTTCGAGCTGGCCGCGCTCCCGCCCGCTCAAGGCGAACCCGCGCCCGACGTGATCATCCTGCCCGAAACCGTCTTGCCGATCTTCCAGGACCAGCTGCCGCCGCAGGTCTGGGACGCGTGGCGCGACGTGGCGGCGCGCCAGCACGCCGCCCTCATCATGGGCGTGCCGCTGCACACCATCGAAGCCTCGGGCCGCGCGCGCTACACCAACAGCGCCATCGGCCTGACCGCCGATACGCCGCTCGACGCCCTGCTGCGCGGCCGCACCGAACAGCGCTACGACAAGCGCCACCTGGTACCCTGGGGCGAATACGTTCCACCGGGCTTTCACTGGTTCATCCGCATGCTGAACATTCCGCTGGGCGACTTCGATCGCGGCGCGCAGCGCCAGAAGCCCTTTGCGATCGCCGGCCAGGAACTGGCCTTGAACATCTGCTACGAAGACCTGTTCGGCCCCGCGCTGCTGCCCGCTTTGCAGCCCATGGACGGCGAGCCGGGTGCGACCCTGCTCGTCAACATCAGCAACCTCGGCTGGTTCGGCGACACCTGGGCCCTGCGCCAGCACCTGCAGATCGCCCGCGTGCGCACGCTGGAAACGGCGCGCCCGATGATCACCGACACCAATACCGGCATCACCGCGGCCATCGACGCGCAGGGCCGCGTCCTGTCGCGCCTGGCGCCGCACACGATCGGCGTGCTGGCCGTCACCGTGCAGGGCATGCGCGGCCTCACGCCCTACGCGCGCCTGGGCGACCTGCCAATCATGCTTCTTATCGCGACGATCCTGCTTGCCGCGGCAATGTGCGCCTGGCGGCGGCGCGCCGAGCATTGACGATCAACCTCGATCAGAAACCGCGCTCGGCGCTTTGCCGGCAGGCCTGGTACCGGCCTGGCGTGCTGCCGACTATGCCTGTGAAAGCGGCGATGAAACCGCTGGGGTTGGCCCAGCCGCAGGCATAGGCGGTCTGGGTGACGTCGTGCCCCTGTGCGAGCAGCACGAGCGCGTGGCAGATGCGCAGATGCGTGCGCCACTCGTAGAAGGTCATGCCGAGCTCGCTGCGTATCAGCCGGCTAAGGGTCCGGGAGCTGGCGCCGACCGCCTTCCCGAGATCGTCCATCGACGTGTTGTCTTCCGGTTTCCCGGACAGCGTCCGTGCAAGGGCCTGCAGACGATTGTCCCTGGGCTGCGGCAGATATAGCGGCTGCTCCTGCGCCTCTCTTAGCTCGTCGACCAGCACCCGGGTAAGCCGGGCGCGGGCGGAGCGGCCATAGCTCGGCGCGGCGCGATCGTAGTTGTGCGGCCCGGTCAGGGCGAGCAGGACTTCGCGCGCGAGACCGGTGGCGAGAAATACCGCCGGCCGGTCCGGCATGCGCCTGGCCAGCGACGACGCAAGGAAGATAATCCGCATGTCGGTGTCGCCGTGGGCGCGATGCCAGTGCGGGCGTCCGGCGGGAGTCCACGCGATCCGGTTGGCCGGGACAACCGAAGTGCCAAGGTCGGTGTGGACCGTCAGCACGCCGGTGGCCGCGTACACCAGATGCCCGCGCTCGTGCGACTGCATCGAACTGGAGGCGCCCGACGACCACAAGTGCCGTCCGCCGGACGGCCACGCGCGCGACGTCACGGTCACGGGTTTAAAGGTTTGGCGGCCAATAGGCATAGAAAGGCAGTTTATCAGTAGCCCGCCATGACGGGGCGTGATGAACTGGAGCGGTCCTGCCTTACGCTGAAAGGGAGATTTCCATGGCAACGTTCATCCTCGTACCCGGCGCCTGGCACGGCGCCTGGGCGTTCGAAGCGGTGACCCCGCTGCTCGAGCGCGCCGGGCATACCGTGCACGCCCTGACCTTGACGGGGCTGCGGCCCGACGACGACGCCGCGACGGTAGCGGGCGCCAACCTCGACACTCACGCCGACGACGTTCTAGGCCTGCTGGATCGGGCCCGGATCACGGATGCGACACTGGTCGGCCACAGCTACGGCGGCATGGTGATCTCCGCCGCCGCCGACCGCGCGGGCGGCCGCGTCTCGCGCCTGGTCCATCTCGACGCCTACGTTCCGCGCGACGGCCAGTCATGCTGGTCGCTGACTACCGAGAGCTACCGGCAATCATTCGTGGACGGCGCCGCGGACACCGGCTATGCCGTCCGTCCGCCGCTTCGCGCCCCGCGCGGCGGCGATCCCCGCCGACGCCCCCATCCGCTCGCCTCTCTCGTGCAGACGATCCGGCTCACCGGCGCCGCCGACCAGGTGCCCCGGCGCGATTTCATTTACTGCTCCGGATGGGAAGACGGCACGCCTTTCGCTGCGCTTCGCGCCCGGCTCCAAGCCGATCCGGACTGGCACGTGCATGACCTCCCGACCGCCCACAATGCGATGCGCGAGGCCCCAAGCGCCGTCGCCCGGCTACTGATCTAAGTGGCTAGGCCACCCGACTTGCACGCCAAAAAAAACTCATGCATAATCTCGTTTCTTCGCCAACGGCAAAGCCTAAACGAAGCCGCCAAGCCAGGATAAAACCTGAATTTGGCGAGCAGAGTAGATCAGGTTCCGGGGGGGTATAGCTCAGCTGGGAGAGCGCTTGCATGGCATGCAAGAGGTCAGCGGTTCGATCCCGCTTACCTCCACCAGTCGAAAGCGAAGAGCGTAGTAACATGCTGGCAAGTCCGTGTCCCTATCGTCTAGAGGCCTAGGACATCACCCTTTCACGGTGAGTACCGGGGTTCGAATCCCCGTGGGGACGCCACTCGATATTGCCGATATCGATTGATCTGCCAGCATCCGCTACACAGTTGCGCAATACCGCTGCGGAGCGGTAGTTCAGTTGGTTAGAATACCGGCCTGTCACGCCGGGGGTCGCGGGT
>CALGFL010000246.1 GCA_937881145.1 uncultured Bordetella sp. | reverse complement strand
CCCGATCTCGAACTAGACTGTTCCGGCCGCGATTTCCCGTGGCCTGCACCCCGATAGGAGTCAAACCATGAAGAAAATTTCGATTTGCGGCGCGGTCGCGTGCCTGATGCTGGTGGGTCTGGCCAGCGCCCATGCCGCGGGCATGGGCCAGGACGACATGAAGAAATCCGGTATGGATGCGAAGAGCGACGCCATGATGCACAAGGCCATGCGTAACGCGGGCAAGAAGGACGGCATGGCGCACAAGACCGGCACCACGCAGAAGAATATGCACGGCGCCATGGCCAAGGACGCCATGCAGAAATAAGGCGCGCTTTGAGGGCGCGCCTCATGTCAGGTGCGGGCGAGCAGCCAGGCCTGCAGTTGGGCCATGCTGTGCACCACGGCCTGCGGTGCGCAGGCTTGCAGCTCGTCGGACGGATGCGCGCCGTAGGCCACGCCCACGCCGTGGACGCCGGCGCTGTTGGCCATTTGCAGATCGTGCGAGGTGTCGCCCACCATCGCGACATGCTCGGGCGCCACGTCCACTTCTTCCATGATCTGCAGCAGCATGGCTGGATGCGGTTTGCTGAAGGTCTCGTCGGCCGTGCGGGTGGCGTCAAAGCGCTTGGCCAGGCCCGTGGCGGCCAGCACCCGGTTCAGCCCCACGCGGCTCTTGCCGGTGGCCACGGCCAGTTTCACGCCGCGGGCAGATAGGGCTTCGAGCAGTTCGAGCGTGCCGTCGAAAAGCTTGATCTCGGGGTCGCGCAGCAGGTAGTGGACGCGATAGCGTTCAAGAAAGCGCGGCAGCAGCGCCGGCGTGAGCTTGGGCACGGCGCGCAGCAGCGCGCTCTCGAGCGACAGGCCGATGACCCAACTGGCTTCGGAGACCGAAGGTTCGGGCAGTTCGAGGTCGCGGCAGGACGCCTGGATGGCAGCCACGATCGTGTGGGTGGAATCCATCAGGGTGCCATCCCAGTCGAACACCACCAGCGAATAAGACATGTCAGCCTCCGCGCGTGCGCCCGAAGGGGGCTGAAATTCCCTCGGTAGGCAGCGAACGCAGTGGACGTGAGGGGTGTTTCATTTTTTCTCCAGCTGATTCAATAGCCGCGTACAGGCTTCGGGCAGCGGCGCGGCCAGCGCCAGGGTTTCGCCCGTGAGCGGATGGGGCAGGGTCAGGCTGTGCGCGTGCAGGAACATGCGGTTGAAACCCTGCTTGGCCAGCGCGGTCCGGGTTTCGTCGCGGCCGTATTTGTCGTCGCCCGCGATGGGAAAGCCGCTGGCGGCCAGGTGCACCCGGATCTGGTGGGTGCGCCCGGAGCGCAGCTCGGCGTCGACCAGACTGTAGCCGCTGTAGCGCTTTTGCAGCGTGACGATGGTGTGGGCCGCCAGGCCGCCTTCATGGTCGACCTTGACGCGGCGCTCGCCGCTGACGGTGGTCCATTTGGTCAGCGGCAGCTTGATGTGCTGCCGGTCGTTGACCCAGTCGCCCTCGACCAGGGCGTAATAATGTTTGCCGCCTTTGCCTTCGCGCAGCATGGCGTGCAGGGCCAGCAGGGCGCTGCGTTTCTTGGCCACCATGAGCAGGCCCGAAGTATCGCGGTCGAGCCGATGGACCAGTTCCAGGAACTTGGCCTCGGGGCACGCGGCGCGCAGCTGTTCGATGACGCCGAAAGACACGCCGCTGCCGCCATGCACCGCCACGCCGGCCGGCTTGTCGATCACCAGCAAGGCGTCGTCTTCGAAGATCACCGGGAATTGCGCGCCGGGCACGGGGCGGCGAGCGC
>CALGFL010000245.1 GCA_937881145.1 uncultured Bordetella sp. | reverse complement strand
GGGTATTTGTCCAGGGTGTCGGCGGTGACGGGAAAAGTGGGAACCAGAATGCGCGCCGGAACATCCTTGCCGCTCAATATGTCGTAGGCAGCGCGCGCCGCCCGGGCGCCCAACGGGCCGCAGAACTGCGCGGCATCGATGCGCGTGAGCCGCCTGTCGCGGATGTTCTTCATCGATGCGGGGTCGCCGTCCACCGTGGCCACGACGATCTCGTCGCGCCCCGCGCGGGCCAGGGCATCGACCACGGCCAGCCCGCCGCCGTCGTTGACGGTAAAGACCGCGTCGATGCTGCCTTTTTGCGGGAAGTCGCGCAGCATGGCGGCTGCGGCCTTCTCGCCTTCAACGGTGTCGATGGCGCGGTAAGGCTTCATGATGGTGTAGCCGCGGCCATAGTTGTGCAGGGCATCCAGAAAGCCGCTCACGCGATCCGACGCGGAGGAGATCGTGGGGTATTCCACCAGCACCAGCCGCAGCGGTTTCTTTTTCTCGAAGAGCGAGACCAGGTACTCCCCGTCCAGATAGCCGGCTTGATAGTTGTCCGACGAAATGTAGACCGCAAGCATGCCGCCGGCGATGTATTGGTCGTAGGCGATCACCGGTATGCCCGCCTTGTTGGCTGCCAGCAAGGGCTGCGTCAGGGCCGCGTTGTCGGTGGGTTGGACGATGATGACGTCCGGCTTGGCGTCGACCATCTTGCGCATTTGAGCGATCTGCCTGTCCACGCCGTGCGGGCCGTCGCCCGCGACCTCGGTCCACAACTGCATCGTCGGTGCGCCCGATTTGCGCGCGGCCTGGTTGATGCGTGCGACTTCCTGCTCCAAGCCCTTGCGCATCGCCACCTGGCCGGCAATGGTGCCGGACCAGTAAAGCACGCCGACATGCCACACTTTTTGCGGCTGCGCGCCGGCCGCGAAAGAAAGCAGGCCGCTCGCCAGAAGAAACATCAAGGCCCCGATCCGGTTCTTCATGGCGATTCCCCTGCGTGCTCGGGCAAGACGGGTTCGGGTTAGCGGGAGTTTCTCCGGTCTTGCAGCCACTTGAGAAACTCCGTTTCGCCCAAGGGGCGCGAGAACAGATACCCTTGGCCTTCCTGGCAGCCCGCGGCCAGCAATGCATCGCATTGAGTCTGGGTTTCGATGCCCTCGGCAATGGTCGTCATGGCAAGGTGATCTGCCATGGTGATGATGGTGCGCGCGATCTCGAAAGACTCCCCGCCGCCGCCGCTGACGAAGCCGCGGTCGATCTTCAGCTGATCGAGCCGCAGGCGCTGGATCACGCTCAGCGACGAATAGCCCGTGCCGAAATCGTCCATCGCCACCCGGATGCCGCGCCCGCGCAGGACCTCTAGCTTGACCGCCAGGTCTTCGAGGTTTTCGATGGCGACCGATTCGGTCAGTTCGATTTCGACCTGCGATCCTTGCAGGCCCACCTCATCCAGGAGATCGAGGAATTTCTGCGCGAAATCCGGCTCGGCGAACTGGGTGCGCGACACGTTGATCGCCACGCGAAAGTCGTCGTCCACCTGCCCGTGCAGGCTGGCGCGCCATTTCATCGCGGTGCGGGCCACCCATTCGCCCATGGGGATCATCAAGCCCGATTGCTCGGCGATGGGGATGAACAGTTCCGGCGAAATGAACTGGCCTTCGGTGCTCTTCCAGCGCAGCAGGCTCTCGGCGCCCACGACGCGCCCGTCCTGCAGATTGATGAAGGGCTGATAGTGCAGGAACAGTCGCTCTTCCGAGAACGACGTGCGCAGGCGGTTGAGCATGCGGATGCGGTCGCGCGCCGCGTCGGCCTGGTTGGCCTCGAAATAGAGCGACTTGCCGCGCTGGAAGCGCTTGGCTTCCTTGAGCGCGGCGCTCGCGCTCTTGAGAACGATGAGCCCGGTCTGCATGCTCGATTGCAGGCGCACGAGGCCGGTGGTGGCCGACAGGCGCAGCGGCTCGTTCGCGTCCACGGCAAAGGGCTCGTCGAACACGGCGGCGATTTTTTCCGGCGTGACTTGTTGCGCCGGGCCGTACAGACCGAACAGGTCGCTGCCCAGCCGCGCGACCAGGGTTTCCGCGGGAAAGGCCGCGCGCAGCTTGTGCGCGACCGATTGCAGCACGGCATCGCCGAAGCTGTCGTCCAGGATGCTGTTGATGTCGGCGAAACTGTCCAGGTCGAGCAGTGCGACGGTGCCTTCCCGGGCCAGACGCGCGTCGATGGCTTGCACCAGCGCATTGCGGTTGGGCAGATGCACCAGCGTGTCGTTATAGGCCAGGTCGTTGATGTTCAGATAAAGCTGCAGATTCTCGAACGCCACGGAGATATTGCTGCAGAAGACTTCGAGCAGCTCTTTTTCCAGCGCCTGCAGCGGTCTTTGCACATCGACGAAAGCGGCCAGGGCCTGCTCGTTATAGCCCTGGAAGTACAGGCTGGCGCCGTCTTTCAGCAAATGCTGGCGCTCGTGCAGCGTCTGATGCAGGTTCTTCCTGACCCGGGGTTCGGGAATCTCGTCCAGCGGCAGGCCGATCCAGGCGCCGTAGGCGCCGGCGGCGGCCAGGACATAAGGCGTCTGGTCGGTCGGGTTCATGGCGGCGCATACCAGGCACTGGGCTTCCACGTTGAGCAGGGCGCAGAGCTGGGTGACGATGCCGGCGGCGAATTTCTTCAGGCCTACCGGCTTGCCCAGTTCGGCCGATGCCGCGAGGATCTGTTCCAGGCCGCGCCGGCCGGCTTCCAGTTGCCGTATCTGCGCATAGGAGCGCACCGCCATCGTCAGGCAGGTGAACAACCGCACCTGCGTCAACTCGGATTTGGTGCGGTAGTCGTTGATGTCGTATTGCCGGATGGTGTCGATTTCCGGAGCGTAGCCGGGCTGGCCGGTGCGCAGGATGATGCGCAGCGCCTGGTTGTCCAGCGCTTCGCGGATCTGGCGCACCAGTTGCAGGCCGGCGTCGTCGCTTTCCATGACCACGTCGATGAAGGCCACGGCAAAATCGTTGGGCTGAGCCAGCAACTCCATGGCTTGCGCCGCCGTGTGGGCGTGGCTGAAGGCGATGCTGCGGCCCTCTACCTGGATGCCTTTGAGCGCGAGCTTGGACGCGGCGTGCACGTCGGGCTCGTCGTCGACAATCAGCACCTGCCAAACGGTGGCTGACGAGGCCTGTCCCGACTCCGCCAACTCGTCGTCGGCGAACGGGATCAGGGCATCATCGGTGTATGCCATGCAGCATCTCCTAGGACAGCGATGGCTATCTTCTGTGACATCGATTCCATTCTATTCGTGTTTATTAACACTTTTTGCAAATTAGTATCATCTCTCAAGACTGGGGTTTTTGGGAAGCCTGAGCTTCATTGACGGTAGTATGCAAACCCTGGCTGACATTTTTTATGTCAAGGTTTGCAATTTTTTTAGAAGGAATCCGGGTGTATTCGTGCTCGGAATCCTTGCACTCGAGGTGATTCGATGACGTCTTTTCAGTCCTGCGCGGAGCAGGCCCTGCGGGCGCGCTATGGCAGCGACGCGCTGCCCGGTCCGCTCAACGACATTTCGGCACGGTTGCTCGAGCACCGCTCGGTGCGCGCCTACGCCGACAAGCCGGTGAGCGATGAAATCCTGCGGGTGGCGATAGCCGCCGCGCAGTCGGCCTCGACTTCGTCCAACCTGCAGGCGTGGAGCGTGGTCGCCGTGCGCGATCGCGCCACGCTGGCCAAGCTGGGCGAACTGGCCGGCGGGCAGCAGCACGTGGTGGATGCGCCGCTGTTCCTGGCCTGGATCGTGGATCTGTCGCGCCTGCGCCGGCTGGGCGATGCGCTGAATACGCCCGCCCTGGCCATGGATTATCTGGAGATGCATACGGTGGGCGTGGTGGACGCGGCCCTGGCCGCGCAGAACGCCGCCGTGGCGCTGGAGTCCTACGGCCTTGGGCTGGTCTATATCGGCGGCATGCGCAACCATCCCGAAGCCGTGGCGCAGTTGTTGGGCCTGCCCAAGGGTTGCACGGTTTTGTTCGGCATGTGCGTGGGCTATCCCGACCCGTCGGAGCAGACCGGCGTCAAGCCGCGCCTGCCGCAAGCGTCGGTGCTGCATTTCGAGCGCTACGACGCAAGCGACGAGGCCGCGCAAATCAAGGACTACGACGCGCGCATGGATGCGTTCAACGAAAGCCAGCATCGCAAGTCGCGGTCCTGGTCGCAGTTGGCGACCTGGCGCGTGCGCGGGCCGGAGTCGCTCAGCGGGCGTGATCGCTTGCGCGAAGCGTTGGCGAATTTGGGGTTTGAACTGCGTTGAGCTTGTGTTCTTGAACCGCCGTCGGCAGGCGTGCGGTTCAAGAATTCAGCGCAAATCAAGAACCAAAATTCAGCTCCCCAACTCATCCGCCAGATAAGCCCGGATCACATCCGCGAAATTCGCATCCGCCTTGAACCCCAAGGCCTTGGCCCGCGTGGCCGCGAACGCGCCGGGCCAGGATTCGACGATGCGCTTGATCGCATCGTCGGGTTCCCAGCGCACCCGATCGGCCACCGCGTCGCCGGCCACGGTGCGCAGCGCCGACAACATGTCCTGCACCGACACCGATAGCCCCGGCAGGCTGATGCTGCGCGGAAAACCGATCGCGGCGGCGTCGATGTCATGGCCGTGGATCAGGTTCTCGATCGCCAGGCGCGGCGACATGAGCCACATGCGCGTCTCGGGCGATACCGGCGCTACCGCGGCCTCGCCGTTCAAGGGTTCGCGGATCATGCCGCTGGCAAAACTCGACGCCGCCGCATTGGGCTTGCCCGGGCGCACGCTGATGGTGGGCATGCGCAGCGTGCGGCCGTCGATGAAACCCTTGCGGCTGTAATCGCCGACCATGAGTTCGCCCATGACCTTTTGCGCACCGTAGGAGCTCATGGGCATCGTCGCGAAATCGTCGGGGATCACCGCCGGCAGTTTGCCGCCGAAGGCCGCCACCGAACTCGTGAAGATGACGCGCGGCACGTGGCCCAGCGCGCGGCAGCGTTCCAGCAGATGGCGCGAGGCGTCCAGGTTGATGCGCATGCCCAGGTCGAAGTCGGCCTCGGCCGCGCCGCTGACCACGGCGGCCAGATGGAATACCGACCGCGTATCGCGGTCGATGGCGCGTTGCAGCAAGGCCGGGTCGGCGATGTCGCCGACGAGGGTTTCGATTCTCGGGTCGTGCAAGTCGGCCGGAGCCACCATGTCGAGCAGTACCAGTTTGTCGATGGCGCGGCCGTTGAGCTGGCCGCGCTCGAGCAGCCTGCTGGCCAGCTTCTTGCCCAGAAAGCCGGCGCCGCCGGTGATCAATACCTTGTTGGTCATGCCTGCCTCCGATAGGCGTGCAGCCAGCCCAGCCCGGCGCTGGTGCCGGCGCGCGGCTTGTATTCGCAACCGACCCAGCCGGCGTAGCCCAGTTCGTCCAGCACCTGAAAGATATAGGGATAGCTGAGCTCCTGGCCGTCGGGTTCGTTGCGGCTGGGCACGCTGGCGATCTGTACGTGCCCGATGAGCTCGAACATCGCGCGCAATTTCATGGCGATGTCGCCTTCCGTGATCTGGCAGTGATAGCAGTCGAACTGCACCTGCAAATTGCTTGCGCCGATGGCGTCGATGATGGCCAGGGCGTCCTGCTGGTAGCTGAGCAGATAGCCCGGCATGTCGCGCTGGTTGATCGGTTCGAGCACGATGGTGATGCCGCGCGCGGCGGCCTGTTGCGCAGCCCAGGCCACGTTGGTCTGGTAGAGATCCAGGCGTGCGGCCTGATCGGCCTGCGCCGGCAGCAGGCCGGCCATGACGTGCACGCGGGTGTTGCCCAGCTCGCCGGCGTAGTCCAATGCCTTCAGGACACCGGTGCGGAATTCCTCGGTGCGCCCGGGCAGCGATGAGGTGCCGCGCTCGCCTTTGGCCCAATCGCCCGCGGGCGCGTTGAAGAGGGCTTGCGCAATGCCCGCGTCGTTCAAGCGCTGTTTGATTTCGCGCGCGGGAAAGTCGTAGGGAAAGAGATATTCGACGCCTTCGAAGCCATCGCGCGCGGCGGCGGCGATGCGGTCGAGAAAAGGCAGGTCCTGATAGAGAAAGCTCAGGTTGGCGGCAAATTTCAAGCTCATGTGCGGCTCCCAAAAATCAATGGCGTGTTCCGTGTCGATGCCGGGTCGTGGCTACCAGCGGGCCTTGAAGGCCTGCCGCAAGTCGTCGATGGCGGCGGCGCTCAGGGGCGTCGTCTTGTCGCGCAGCATCAGCCACAGTTTGGCGGTTTCTTCCAGCTCTTCCAGCGCGAAGGCCGCGCTGGAAACCGATTCGTGCCATACCACCGGACCCAATCGTTCGAGCAGCACGCCGCGCACCTTGCCGGCCAGGTCGGCCACCTGCTCGGCCACCGCGGGCGCGCCGGGGCGGTCGTATGGGATGAGCGGTACGTGGCCGACCTTCATCACGTAATAGGGCGTGATGGGCGGCACCACGTCTTCGGGCTTCCAGACGCCCGCCGGCCTGAGCGCCACCAGATGGGTCGAGTGCGTATGCACCACGGCGCGCACCGCGGCGTTATTGGCATAGATGCCGCGATGCAGGGCCAGCGTTTTGGAGGCGCGGTCGCCCGATACCTGCGTGCCGTCGCCTGCCACTTTTGCCAGGCGCGCCGGGTCGAGCATGCCCAGGCAGGCGTCGGTAGGTGTGATGAGCCAGCCGTCGGGCAGGCGGGCGCTGATGTTGCCCGACGACC